>CAYMOD010000207.1:0-4533 GCA_964391945.1 uncultured Rhodobacterales bacterium
CGGAGGAGACCGCCTTTGAGTACAAGCGCAGCGTCCAGCCGCAGCCGAAGCTCGGTGCCTGGCGCGACGAGCTCGACCGGCTACTGGCCGCGAATGCCGCGCGGAGCAGCCGCGAGCGGGTGACGCTGCTGCGGATGTTCGAGGACCTCCGCGGTCTGGGCTACGAAGGCGGGTATGACGCCGTCCGGCGGTACGCTTCCAGTTGGCGGCGCCGGGGCAGCACGGGGGTCTCGGCGGCCTTCGTGCCGCTGAGCTTCGATCCGGGCGAGGCCTACCAGTTCGACTGGAGCCACGAGGTCGTGCTGATCGACGGCGTCACCGTCACGGTCAAGGTGGCGCACATGCGGCTCTGCCACAGCCGGATGCCGTTCGTGCGGGCCTACCCGCGCGAGACGCAGGAGATGGTGTTCGACGCGCACGACCGGGCCTTCGCCTTCTACAAGGGCGCCTGCACGCGCGGGATCTACGATAACATGAAGACGGCGGTGGACGCGATCTTCGTGGGCAAGGAGCGGGCCTACAATCGTCGGTTCCAGCAGATGTGCAGCCACTACCTCGTCGAACCGGTCGCCTGCACCCCGGCATCGGGTTGGGAGAAGGGGCAGGTCGAGAACCAGGTGGGCACGATCCGCGAGCGGCTGTTCTCGCCGCGGGTGCGGGTCAAGAACATGGCGGAGCTCAACGACTGGCTGGTCGACCAGTGTGTCGCCAGAGCGAAGGTCCAGGCCCATCCGGAGATCGGCGGCAAGACGATCTGGGAAGTTTTCGACGAGGAAAGGGCGAGCCTCGTGCCCTATCGGGGGCGCTTCGACGGCTTCCATGCCGTCACAGCCTCCGTGTCGAAGACCTGCCTCGTGCGCTTTGATAACAACAAGTACTCCGTCCAGGCCAGCGCCGTCGGTCGCCCGGTGGAGGTGCGCGCCTATGCCGACCGCATCGAGCTGCGCCAGGACGGGCGTTTGGTCGGCGAGCATGCCCGCGCATTCGGCCGAGGCGGGACCGTCTACAACGCGTGGCACTACGTGCCGGTGCTGGCCCGCAAGCCCGGCGCTCTCCGCAACGGCGCCCCCTTCAAGCACTGGGTGCTGCCGGCCGCTCTCGAGAGGGTTCGCCGAAAGCTTCGTGCCGCGCCGGATGGCGATCGGCAGATGGTGGACATCCTCGGCGCCGTGCTGAGCGACGGGTTGGCTGCGGTCGAAGCCGCCTGCGCCGAGGCGCTGAACGAGGGCGTCCACTCCGCCGACGTGATCCTCAACATCCTGGCCCGGCGCCGCGATCCGGGCCCGCCGGTCACCATCATGACGCCCGAGGCGCTACGGCTGGCTTGTGCGCCGGTCGCCGACTGCACGCGATACGACAGCCTCAGGAGGGCAATCTGATGGAGCGTTCCGCAGTTCTCGAAGCCATGGGCGAGCTCAAGCTCTTCGGCATGCGCGGCGCCTACGACGAGATCGTCGCCACCGCCGTGAAACGGCAGCATGAGCCGCAGCGGGTCATCGGCGACCTGCTCGTTGCCGAGATCAACGAGAAGCAGGCGCGCTCGATCAAGTACCAGATGACGATCGCCAAGCTGCCGCTGGCCAAGGACATCGACGACTTCGACTTCGATGCTGGCGCCGTGAACGAGACGCTGGTGCGCGACCTCGCCGGCGGCGGCTTTCTCGAGCAGCAGCGCAACGTCGTTCTGATCGGCGGAACTGATCGGGTCTCATGATGCACACCTGTCTACGTTATTGAAGATCCAGTATCTTTTGATCGAGATCGAATGTTCGCGGGCGTCCGGACGGGAGCATGGCCGGGTTGAGGGCCGCAATCTGCGCTTCCGGGATGGCCCAGGGGGCGCCCTTGCACACCTGCCTGGCGGTGATCGCGCCGTCGCCGATCAGACGGAGCACGGTCATCTTGCTGACGCCGAGCCGCCGCGACGCCTCCTCCAGCGTCAGCTCGCTCCGCTCGGCCATCTCGCCAGGCCGGTAGGCCGGCACGCGATGGTGGCTGCGGAAGCTGCGGACCCGCACTTCGGTCCATGAGTTGCCGCGCCCGGTGCGCTTGCCGAGGCGGTTCAGCGTCGCCGCGATCGCGCCGTCCTCCTGCTGGCGCGCGAGCGCATGGATCAGATCCTGGACCTCGGCGTCGCTGCTGTAGCGGTGCTGACCCGTGCGGTTGCGTGGGATGCCGAGCCGAGTGTGGTCTCCGCCCCGCCAGTGCAGGAGCAACTCGATCCGCGCCTCCGTCAGCGTGGCGACGATCTCCTCGAGGACAGCGCGCAGGATGCGCTTGCGGATCTCGGCGGTCGCGCCGGTATGGGACCAAGCTGCGGGGAGGTCCGCGCCGAGCGACAGCAGCCGCTCCCGCTCCGCTGCGGAGAGAGACGGCTTGTCCGCACCGATGGCGGCGAGACGCTCCTCCTGGCGCTGCGCCTCCGCGAGTCGGTCGTTCCAGCGCCGCTCGAGCTCGGCCGCGACCAGCCGGTTCGCTGGATCGACGGCATCGTACTGGCGGCGGGCGAGATCGGCCTCATGAGCCGCGCCTGCGTCAGCGCAAGCTCCGCCTGCCGCCGCGTGTCGGCGATCTCGGCGTCGCGCGAGGCGACCGCCATGAGAGCGGCCTCGACGCCGAGCGGACTCAGCAGCCGCAAGACCTCGCCCGAGACCGCCGCGTCGACGCGCATGCCGCCGAACGAGATGCAGGTCTGCGTCCCGTGATTGATGTGCGCGCCGCGGCAGGAATAGCGAACGCAGAAGCCGTCGGTCCCGCTGTAGGAGACGTGGAGCCGGCGGCCGCAATGGCCGCAGCGCAAGAGCCCCGCGAGCAGCGCGTCGCCCCGGCGGACCGCGCCGCGCACCATCAGTCCGCGGCAGTTGGCGTTGTCGGCAATCAGGCGCTGGTTCCTCTCGAACTCCGCCCAGGAAACGTAGCCCTCGTGGTGATCGGTGATCAACACGTCCCACTCCTCGCGGTCGCGACGGTGGCCGCGGCTGACGCGCTTGCGCCCGTTCTCGACCGTCACTCGGCTTGCCGTCCGGCCAAAGGCGTAGGCGCCGCCGTAGATCGGATTGGTCAGGATCCCGTGGATCGTGTTGTAGACCGGCGGCTTCCAGACGACGCGCCGGCCCTCGCCGTCTGTCTCGACCGCAGGCATAAGCACACCCTCCTGCCGCAACCAGAGATGGACCTGCCGGATGCTCTGGAACTCGGCGAACTTGCGGAAGACGAGCCCGAGCGCCTCCTGGACGCGCCGGTCGGGATCCTTGGCGATCCGGTCGCGCCGGAGCTTCACGTAGCCGACGGCCACGTTGAGGAACAGCTCGCCGCGGCGCGCCTTCTGGCGCAGCGCCTCGAGCGAGCGCTGCCGTAACAGCGACAGCTCCATCTCGCTCATCGTGCCCTTCATGCCGAGCAGGAGCCGGTCGTTCGGCAGACGAGGGTCGTACAGGCCGTCCTCGTCGGCGAGCAGGCAGCCGACGAGCCCGCAAAACTCGAGCAGCGTGTGCCAGTCGCGCCCGTTGCGGGCGAGCCGGGACGCCTCCACCGCCAGCACGATCCCGACGCGGCCCTCGCAGATCGCCAGCAGCAGCCGCTCGAAGCCCGGCCGCGCGACGCCGCCGCCCGACCGGCCGAGATCGTCGTCGATCACCACCGGCTCGGCCCAGCCGAGCTGCCGCGCGCGGTCGGCGAGACCGTACTGCCGGCGCCGGCTCTCGTGGTTGTGGAGCAGCTGGTCCTGCGTCGACTGACGGACGTAGACGAAGGCCTGCCGGCCGAGATGTTCAGACGCGATCTTGCTCATCGCGCCCTCCCATCGTCGCAGCGCCGTCCGCCGGCGACCCGGTCTTCGCCTCCACCGCCTCGAGCAGGAGCGCCGCCAGCAGCGGAACCACCGTAGTCCTCGCCGCCATCGGCAGCATCGGACACGGCTCCATCAGCGCCAGAAGGTCTCCTTGTCGCCGCAGCTGTTGTGCTCGCCCCATCCCACTCTCCTCTCTCCGTTCCGCAGAACGAGGATAGGATCGCATCGAGCGCGAGACGCAGGTCGCGTAATCCCGCAACGGACAGGCGGGGCCGGTCCCTCACCGCCATGGCCGCAGCCGCCGGCGCGCACATCCAGATCGGGATCTGCGCCAGTGTCCCGTCCATCTGGCGAACGACAAACATGCTGGCGCCGCGGAAGCGATGTCGGCGAACGACCTCGACGCGCTCGCCGCGACGAGGGTGGAACGGATAGTGGATCGTCGCTTCACCCTGATATCGGGCAGTATGCGACGGGTTCACCCGGCACCGGCAAGTCGCATCTGTGCATCGCCCTCGGCGTCAAGGCGGTGCAGCTGGGCTTCTCGGTGCAGTACTTCCGCTTCGACGAGTTGATGACCGCGCTCAAGGCCGATGCCGAGATGCCGCCAGCTCGGCTGAAGCGGCGCAAGTACATATCGACCGCCCTCTTGCTCGTCGACGAGCTCGGCTTCGAGCCGATGACCCGCCAGGAGGCCAGCCTGTTCTTCCGGCTGGTCAGCTACCGCTACGGCCGCGGCGCGA
>CAYMOD010000208.1:0-4532 GCA_964391945.1 uncultured Rhodobacterales bacterium
GATGTTTCGTTGGCGCAAGAAATCATGCCGGCCGCTGATTTATCGCAGCAGATTTCGACGGCGGGCATGGAAGCGTCGGGCACCGGCAACATGAAGTTCGCGCTCAACGGCGCGCTCACGATCGGCACGCTCGACGGCGCCAATGTCGAGATCCGCGAGCGCGTCGGGCCTGAGAACATCGTCATCTTCGGCCTCACCGCCGAGGAAGTGGCCGAGCGCCAGCACAAGGGCTACGAGCCGCGGGCGGCGATCGACGCCTCGCCCGAACTCGGTCAGGCCCTGGCGGCGATCGCCTCGGGCGTGTTCTCGCCCGACGATCCGGGCCGTTACCGCGACCTCGTCAACGGACTCTTCCGCAACGACCACTTCATGGTCACCGCGGATTTCGACGCCTACGCGCAGGCGCAGCGCGAGATCGACCGGATCTGGTCCGAACCCCGCGAATGGTGGCGGAAGGCAATCCTCAACACCGCCCGCGTCGGCTGGTTCTCCTCCGACCGCGCCATCCGCCAGTATGCGCAGGAGATCTGGAACGTGCCGACCTGACCACGGCCGCATCCCGGCAGGCTCCTGCGTGATTGAAAGAGGCCGGCTTGGCCGGCCCTCCCCAAGGCGCGGGCGCTATCCGCTTGGCAGACCGACATCCCGAGACCGCGTCGGCCCCCGGTCGAAGCGCCAGGCTCGAGGCAGGGGTGAGGAGGCGGCCTGAAGCGCTTTCTCCTCCGACTGCATCAACCGAGCGCTCTGTCCTGCCGCCTGGTCACGATTTCCGGGTCAGCAGGTGGGGGATCCCCCTGTTTCGAGATCGTTCTAGCGCTGTACGCTCGCCCCCGGCGCCTTCGGGTCCATCCAGTAATCGTCGGCCATCTGGGGAGCGGGCGATGCCTGGGGCGCCGGCTGGGGCGGGGGCGGTTCGGACCCACCGCCGCACGCGGAAAGCCCGAGCACAAGCGTGAGCGCTGTTCCGGCAAAGGCGAGGCTGCGGCTGATTCTCATGTTCTTCTCCCACATTACCGTCGCAACTCCTGCCAACGTCAGGATCGGATTGCTGTTCCCGACCTCTGGAAGAAATCGCCACCGGCAACGTCGCAATGTCGCGCCGTTGCAACCGTGACCCGACGCCGTACCCGCTATCCGCCGCAACCGTTTGCGCCGGGATTGCCCGCGCCTATGCTGATCCCCGCGCGCCCCGCACCGGGCGCGCCCGCTCGGCTCCGGATGGAAAGCGGCAGTGGGTCCATCAGCGCAGGGGAGTGAGGACGATGTCCGACAAGAACTCCAGATCGCGGACGACGGCCGCAGGTAACGCCGCCACGAAGGCAGCCGGGCCGCACGAAACGGCGCCGAAGGCGCACGCCGGCGGGGACACCTTTCTGTCAGGCGGCAACCCCCGGATCGCCAAGGGATGTGGCGCCGCCTCTGTTCAAGCCTATATCACGGCCATGCCGGGCTGGAAAAGCAAGATCGGGCAGCGAATCGATCCCCTTGTCGAGGGCACCGCTCCCGGCGTGAGCAGGGCGGCCAAATGGAGCGCGCCCTTCTATGGCCCCGAGGGCGAAGACTGGTTCCTCAGCTTTCCTTGCTTCACGAAATACGTCAAGGTGACCTTCTTCCGCGGTGCGTCACTGCGGCCTCTCCCTCCGGGTGAGTCCAGGCACGAGGAAATGCGCTACTTCGACATCTGCAAGGACCAGCTCGATGAATCGCAGGTCGCCGACTGGGTGAAGCAAGCCAGCCAATTGCCTGGCGAACGAATGTGAGCATCGGTCAGGAACAGGCCCGTACGGAGAGAACGGATTCATGAAGAAGCCGACCCAGCCGCCGGTGCCGGACGCCGCGGTCCTCTCTCGTTCCGATCACGATGAAACGGCCTCCGTCGATGGCCCGGGCGAACCCGACACGCTTCATGAGATCCTTGGCCCCGAGATCCCCGGAGTTCCGACCAGCACCCGGACGCCCCTCCGGCCCAGGCGGCGGGCCGGACGGAGCCGGCGCTAGATGCGCGTCCTCTCGGTCGTCTCCGAACTCCATCCCCTGATCAAGACCGGCGGCCTCGCCGATGTCGCGGGCGCCCTGCCGCCCGCCCTCGCCCGGCAGGGGGTCGAGGTGCGCTCGCTCCTGCCTGCCTACCGGCCGGTCCTCGCCCGCACCGGACCGGGCGAGACAATCCACCACTGGCCGGAATTTTACAGCGGGCTCGCCTCGCTCCGCTGCATCGAGGCCGAAGGCCACCGGCTCTTTCTCCTCGACGCGCCCCACCTCTTCGACCGCGAAGGCCATGCCTATTCCGACGAAACCGGCCGCGACTTCCCTGACAACTGGCGCCGCTATGCCGCGCTCTCCCGCGCCGGCGCCGACATCGCGCGGGGCCTGATCCCTGATTTCCGTCCCGACCTCGTCCACGCCCACGACTGGCAATCGGCGCTGACGGCGGCCTTCATCCATTACGACGGCACCCCCCTTCCCACCGTCCTCACCATCCACAACCTCGCTTTCCAGGGCCAGTTCGAGGCCGGTGTGTTCCCCGGGCTCGGCCTGCCGGAACGGGCCTTCTCCATCCACGGCGTCGAATATTACGGCGGCGTCGGCTTCCTGAAGGCGGGGCTGAAACTCGCGACCGCGATCACCACCGTGAGCCCGACCTATGCCGAGGAAATCCGCACCCCCGAGGGCGGCATGGGCCTCGACGGACTCCTCTCCGACCGGGTGGAGGTGCTCCATGGCATCATCAACGGCATCGACACCCGCGCCTGGGATCCCGCGACCGACCCGCATCTCGCCGCAGGTTTCTCGGCGGACAACCTCGGGCCGCGCGCGGCGAACCGCCGCGCGGTCGAGGACCGTTTCGGCCTCCAGGCGGGCGACGGGCCGATCTTCGCCGTGCTGAGCCGCCTTACCTGGCAGAAGGGGATGGATGTCCTCGTCGCCACGATCGACCATCTCATCGGCCTCGGCGCGAGGCTCGCCGTGCTCGGCAGCGGTGACATCCTCTTCGAGCACGAACTCCGCGCCGCAGCGAGCCGGCATCCCGGCCGCGTCGGCACCATCATCGGCTATGACGAGAACCTCGCCCACCTCCTGCAGGGCGGCGCCGATGCGATCCTGATCCCGTCGCGGTTCGAACCCTGCGGCCTCACCCAGCTCTATGGGCTTCGCTATGGCACCGTGCCGATCGTCGCCCGCACCGGCGGCCTTGCCGATACCGTCATCGACGCCAATGTCGCGGCGCTGACCGCCGGTGTCGCCACCGGGCTCCTCTTCGCGCCGGTCGATGTCTCGCACCTGCGCAAGGTCATCCGCCGCGCCGTGCATCTTTACCATCAACCCGGATGCTGGACCTCGATCCGCCGGCAGGGCATGAAGGCCGATGTCTCCTGGGACCGCAGCGCAGCCGATTACGCCGCGCTCTTCCGCGAACTTGTGAGTGCTCGATGATCAAGACGGCAGCGACCAGACCCTACGACGACCAGAAACCCGGCACCTCCGGTCTGCGCAAGAAGGTCCCGCATTTCCAGCAACCGAACTACGTCGAGAATTTCATCCAGTCGATCTTCGACTCTCTCGATGGGTTCGAGGGCGCGGCCCTCGTCCTCGGCGGTGACGGCCGCTTCTTCAACCGCGAGGTGGTGCAGATCACGCTCCGCATGGCCGCCGCGAACGGTTTCGGCCGAATCGTCGTCGGAAGGGGCGGCCTGCTCTCGACCCCGGCCGTGAGCAACCTCATCCGCACGCGGGGCGCCTTCGGCGGCATCATCCTCTCGGCGAGCCACAACCCCGGCGGCCCGACCGAGGATTTCGGCATCAAGTACAACACCGCGAACGGCGGTCCTGCCCCGGAGAAGATCACCGACGCCATCTTCGCCCGCAGCCGGACCATCACCGAATACCGCACGCTCGAGACGCCCGACCTCGACCTCGACCGCCTGGGCGAGACGCAGCTCGGCGACATGAGGGTCGAGATCGTCGATCCCGTCGCCGATTATGCGGCGCTGATGGAACGCCTCTTCGATTTCGACGCGATCCGCGCCCTCTTCGCCGGCGGCTTCCGCATGAGCTATGATGCCATGCACGCGGTCACCGGCCCCTATGCGCAGGAGATCCTCGAGAACCGCCTCGGCGCGCCTGCCGGCACCGTCCTGAACGGCACGCCGCTGCCCGATTTCGGCGGCCACCACCCGGACCCGAACCTCGTCCACGCCCGCGAACTCCACGACCGGATGATGGCCGCGGACGCTCCCGATTTCGGCGCGGCATCGGACGGCGACGGCGATCGCAACCTCATCATCGGCCGCCGGATCTTCGTCACGCCCTCCGATTCGCTCGCGCTCCTCGCCGCCAACGCCCATCTCGCGCCGGGCTACGCCGCGGGGCTCAGGGGCATCGCCCGGTCGATGCCGACCTCCGCCGCCGCCGACCGCGTCGCCCTGAGGCTCGGCATTCCCCTCTACGAGACGCCGACGGGATGGAAGTTCTTCGGCAACCTGCTCGATGCCGGCATGGCGACCCTCTGCGGCGAGGAATCGGCCGGCACC
>CAYMOD010000209.1:0-4481 GCA_964391945.1 uncultured Rhodobacterales bacterium
GCCAGCCTCGAGGAATGCGAACGCCGCGACCGCAAGGGCCTCTACAAGCTTGCCCGCGAAGGCAAGATCAAGGAGTTCACCGGCATCTCCGACCCTTACGAGGCGCCGGAGACCCCGGAGCTCCGTCTCGACACCGAAGGGTTCGACGTCGATTACTGCGCGAGCCAGGTGGTCCTCAAGCTCGAGAGCATGGGACTCGTCAAGGCCTGACCTTGCGGCGCACGGGCATCATCCCGTGATCTGCTGCGGCTGCAACGGGACCGGTTCCGCTCACAGGCGGAGCTGGTCCTTCCCTGCGGACGGATCCCCCCGCTCAGCCTCCCGCGGCGGCACGTTCCAGCGCGGCGATGTCGATCTTGACCATCTTCAGCATCGCCTCGCCCGCCCGGCGCGAGATCTCCTTGTCCTTGTGCCTCATCAGCTCCTCCAGCCGCCGCGGCACGATCTGCCAGGCGACGCCGTAGCGGTCGCGCAGCCAGCCGCACGCCTCGGTCTGGCCGCCCTCCAGCAGGGCGTCCCAGTAGCGGTCCACCTCGGCCTGATCCTCGCACAGGACATACAGGGAAATCGCATGGTTGAACGGGTCCATCTGCCCGGCTGTCATCGCCAGGAACTGCTGCCCGGCCAGCGTGAAACTCACCACCTCGACCGAGCCCGGAGGGCCGGAAGGTGACTCGGCATTGAGCATGTAGTCGTCGTCAACCGACGAGTCGGGAAAGATCGACACGTAGAACTCCGCCGCCTCGCGCGCGCCCTTCGGGAACCACAGGAACGGGCGTATCTTGTCGATTCGGGGCATCGTTTCCTCCTTACTTCGTCTTGTCGATCCGGGCTGCGATCAGGTCCGGCAGTTCCGGCCGGGCCATGATCGTCATGTGCGTGGTGTCGGGCAGGATCGCGAGACTCGCCTCCGGGATCGTCTCCGCCATCTCCGCCGCGTGCTGCGGGATCACGAAATCGGTGTCGCCGAGCACCAGCAGCACCGGCGCCTCGATCGCCGCGAGTTCCTCCTCGCTCCAGCCCCAGTCGGAAGTGATGAGGGCGTGGAGCTTCGCCATCGTCGTCTCGAACACCTCCGGACCCGAAGGGTTCTCGGCGACCGCCGCCTGCATCGCCGCGAAATCCTCCTCCGTCGGCATCAGCGCCGCCGCTTCGGGCGGGGGCTCGGCGGTCGGATCCTTGTTCATCGCCCGGATCTCGGGCACCATCCCCGCCTTGCCGTTGCTCGCAGAGATGGCGACGAGCGACGCCACCCGCTCCGGTGCGTTCACGGCAAGGTCGAGGCCGAGCATCCCGCCCATCGAGAACCCGACGACATGCGCGCGCTCGACCCCGAGGTGATCGAGCACTCCGAGCGTGTCTTCCCGCATCGTCGCGAGCGTGATCGCCCCTTCACGGTCGCCGGTGCGGCCGTGACCCTGCTGATCGATGCCGATCACCGGACGCTCCTCCCCAAGCACGGGGATCAGGTCCCCGAACGTCGTGTCGACCGACATCATGCCACCGTGGAGGACGAGCACCGGCGTCGCGCCCGAGCCCAGGTCGCCATGGACCTCGTGATAGACCTCGTGCCCGTCGACGGGAACATGGTCGCCGCCGGCCAGCGCGGCCGAGCCGAAGATCATGGCGAGCGCGGTGAGGGTGATGCTGGCGATCCGGGTCACAGGCTTGCTCCATCGAACTGGGTGATCCTGACACGGGAGAGGTCGAACCCTTCGGCGCAACGCAGGTTGACGGCGACGAGGGCGGAGCCGTCGGGCGCCCTTCCCTCGCCGAACGGCGCACAGCCGCAGATCCGGCAGAACTGGTGCCGGATGGCGTGTTTTCCGAAGGTGTAGACGGTGAGCGCGTCGCGCGGCGTCAGCAGCGTGAACCGCTCGGGCGTCGAGAAGGCGAGCAGATGCCCCTTGCGCCGGCAGATCGAGCAGTTGCATTCCATCGCCTCGCGCTTCTCGTCATCGAGCCGGCAGACGACGGCGCCGCAATGGCAGCTTGCTTCGATGGTCATGATCCCTCTCCGGGGGTCTCCAACATCCGCCCGAGCTTCCCGAGTGCGCCGGTCCAGCCGCTCCGGTGACCGTCGCGCGCCGCCTCGTCGGCGAAACCCTCGTGGTGGAGCGTGAGTTCGGTCTCGGCGCCGATCGCACGGAAGCTCAGCGTCACCTGCGACCGCCGCTCCGGCATGGTGATCCATTCCCAGCTGAAGGCGAGGCGGGCGTGCGGGATCACCTCGCCATAGGTGCCGAGGCAGACATGCCGCTCGCCGTCCCCGGTCGCGAAGACGATCCGGAAACGGCCGCCGGGGCGGACATCCACCTCCGCCTCGAGCACTGGCCCTGCATCCGGGCCGAACCAGCGGCGGAGCATGTCGGCCTCGGTCCAGGCGGCCCAGACGCGGGCCACCGGTGCCCGGAAGCGGCGGACGAGGGTGAGGCTTGGTCGCGTATCCATCACGTCTCCTCCTCCAGCAAGCGTTCCAGCCGGTCGAGCCGCTGGCTCCAGAACCGCGCATAGCGTTCAAGCCAGGCCTGCGCCGCCGCCAGCGGCTCGGGTACGAGGGTGACGGTCACGACGCGGCCCTGCTTCTCGCGCCGGATCAACCCGGCCTCGTCGAGCACACCGAGATGCTTGAGCACCGTCGGCAGCTTGATCGGCAGTGGAAGCGCGAGAGTGGAGACGCTGAGCGGCCCCTCGGCGCCGAGCCGGTCGATGACCCGACGCCGCGTCGGATCGGCGAGAGCCGCGAAGATCCGGCTCATGCTCTCGTCTTCCTGAGGCTCATGGTTTGCCATATAGAAAACTATAAGCGCCGAGGTCGCCGTGCGTCAAGTTCTGTGCAGGGGAGCCGGATGCGCGCCGCCGGAACGCCGGTCACGGATCAGGAGACCGCGCGGAAGGCGAAGACCGCGCTCATCACGAAACCGGTGACGACGATCACGGCCCGCACCACCTCCTTCGGCAGGGCGCGGGCGATCGGCGCGCCGGCATAGCCGCCGATGCTCGCCGCCACCATCATCACCATTGCCTCCGGCCAGGCGACGAGCCCGGCAAGCGCGAAGGTCGCGACCGAAATGCTCGACACCACGAAGGAAAGCCCGTTCTTCAGCCCGTTCATGACGTGGATGCTGGTCATCCCCCAGAGCGCGAAGAGCGCGAGCAGCACGATGCCGAGCCCGCCGTTGAAATAGCCGCCATAGACGCTGACGAGGAAAAGCCCGGAGGCGCCGAACGGGGTGATGCCGCCCGCGCGCCGCGACGCCGCCTCGCGCAGCCGGTCGCCGAAGAGGAAGATGAGCGTCGCCGCGAACAGCAGGAAAGGCACGATCAGCGCGAAGGCCTCGTCGGAGGAGACGAGGAGGAGGCACGCGCCGACGAACCCGCCGGCGAGCGTCACGAGGACGAGCCGGCCGAGCTCCACCTCCTTCATGCTGCGCAACTCGCGCCCGAAGCCGATGGCGCCGGCGAGGTAGCCCGGGAAGACGGCGACCGCGCTCGTCGCATTGGCGACGACCGGCGGCAGTCCGAGGAAGACGAGCGCCGGGAAGGTGAGAAACGTGCCCCCTCCGGCGATCGTGTTGAGGACGCCGGCACCGAAGGCGGAGGCGGCAAGAAGGCTGATTTCAGGAAGCACGGCCGATCGGGGACGAGGTTTGGAGAACTCCCTCATAGTTGAGGGACCGGACCTGATACAATGGGCGGTCCCTTCGCCCGGCTCCTCCCGTCTGCCGCCGCGAGCGTCAACACTTGGGCAGGTTTTACCCGCGGCTCTAAATCAATGCCTCAAAGGGGTTTTCACGTGTGGTCCCATTTTCCGCCAGCATCCGGCCACCGGCGGCCAGCCTCTCCTCCCTTGCATCTTGAGCCGAAATCCGCGAACGGAGGCGCCGCAATTCGCCGTGTGGAGCGCCGCTCCCGGGCCGGGTCAACCAGGGGAACGCCATCATGCGCGTCTATTACGATCGCGACTGCGACATCAATCTGATCAAGGACAAGAAGATCGGCATCGTCGGCTACGGCAGCCAGGGCCACGCCCACGCGCTGAATCTCCGCGATTCCGGTGCGAAGAACGTCGCGGTCGCGCTCCGTGAGGGCAGCCCGAGCGCCACCAAGGCCGAGGCCGAGGGTCTGCAGGTGATGTCGATCGCGAAGGCCGCGGCATGGGCCGACGTCCTGATGATGACCATGCCCGACGAGCTCCAGGCCGAGACCTACCGCCGTCACATCCACGACAACCTCCGCGACGGCGCCGCCATCGCCTTCGCCCACGGCCTCAACGTCCATTTCGGCCTGATCGAGTCCAAGCCCGGTGTCGATGTCATCATGATGGCGCCGAAAGGCCCCGGCCATACCGTCCGTGGTGAGTTCCTGAAGGGCGGCGGCGTTCCCTGCCTCGTCGCGGTCGCCAATGACGCCTCCGGCTCCGCACTCGAGATCGCCAAGTCCTACTGCGCCGGGATCGGCGGCGGCCGCTCGGGCATCAT
>CAYMOD010000210.1:0-4481 GCA_964391945.1 uncultured Rhodobacterales bacterium
GCGGAGGAAATGGTCGTGCTTTGACGATTGAGCGGACTGTACAACTAAACTGTTGCGTGTGTCGCGCGGATGCGGCAGAGTCGGTTCTGCAAGCAGCACTGAGATCGTCGGCCGGGTGCGCAGCACCCACCCCACCCCTCGCTCCCGCGTATCCGGTCGACGATCCGCTGCCCGCTCCCCTGACAGGTTCGGACGTCCCCGGCTCCCGGAACCGCATGCGGGCTTGATCGGCGTGGATATTTGCGAAATATGGCTTGGATGGAACGGGTCGGAGGCACGGCGATGTTGGCGCGTATCTACAAGCCTGCGCGGAGCGTGATGCAGTCGGGCTATGCCAGGACCAGGGACTGGGTGCTCGAGTACGCGCCGCACAAGGACAAGCCCGTCGATCCGTTGATGGGCTGGATTGGCTCAAACGAGACGGTCAGCCAGGTGCGGCTCACCTTTGACACCAGGGAGGAGGCGGTGGCCTTTGCCGAGCGGCACGGGCTCGCCTACCAGGTGTTCGAGCCGAAGAACCGCGGTCATGTGATCCGGCCGGGCGGCTATGGCGAAAATTTTGCGACCGGGCGGCGGATCAGCTGGACGCATTAGAGTGATTTCAAGGCAGGCGGATCCACCTGCTGGTCCGGAAATCATGGCCCGTCAACAAGATGGAGCACCCGATCCGATGCAATCGGATCGGAAAGCGCATTGGCTGCTTCTTGAGGGCGGTGTGAAATCGTCCACGCGCCACGCGCAAAAACCAGTTCAGGTACTTGATTTCCAACGCGTGATCAAAACTGCCCAAGTGTAAACGGTGCGGGATGCATCGTCCTGGGAAGAGGAGGAACCGGGCAGGGGCTCCGGATGATCCGGTGAATGGCAGATGGATCTTTCGACACTTCCCGGTCGCAGGGAATGGCTGTATTGATCGCCTCGTCGCCTGTTCCAGGACGGATCAGGGCCCCGTAGCTCAATTGGATAGAGCAGTGGACTTCTAATCCACCGGTTGCGTGTTCGAGTCACGCCGGGGTCGCCATACCCACCCTGAGCAGTTGAGAAGCAAGGGCGGATGGCGGGCTTTATAAAGCGGGGTGGCTGCTTTATGCAGTGTTCTCGCTCCGGTCGGTTGCGGGGATGTTCCCTTCACCGCCCAGCGCGGTTCGCTGCCTCGATAGATCGCATGGGCGGGGCCGGCACGAGAAACGAGCAGGAGCACCGGTCGGAGGCAATGGCCGCAGCCCGCTTTCATTTGTCCGTTCGGGTCATCGGTTCAACCACCCGCGCAACCTGAAGAAGCGAGCGTTCCGTCTCCGCGATCGCGAAGGCAAGCGTGTGGAGCGTTTTGATTCGGCCCGGCTCCTCCGCCCCGTCGGCGAGGTCGGAGGCGGTGGCGGCCGCGGCCCCCATCGCGCGGCGGAGCTCGCGGGTCTCGGGCGTCTCCACCGATCGGTGGCGGATCGCGGCGTTGATATGGTCGAGGAACCCGCATGCGCTTCCGAAGGCCGCGCCGATCGTCGGAGGGAAGCGATCGACCGGATCAGACCCCAGAGCACCGAAAGGACTGCGCAGCGTCCGGTCGAGGATGACAATCGCCTGCCAGAGCGATTCCACCGCGGTGATCGCCTGCCGCAGCGGCATGCCATTGGCGAGTCTCGGGGAGAACTGGGCTTCGGCTGCGCGCGCCGTCTCAAGCCGGGCAAGGAGCCGCGCATGTACGGCATCGCGCCGCCGCCCCGCTTCATTGCCGACGCCGCTGTCGATCAGCCCGAGCAGTTCGCTGCAATCGGTGAGCGCCTGGCGGATCAGGACCGCGACCCGGTCCCGGCCGAACACCGGCAGAATCAGGAGCGCGGTCCCCGCGCCGACCAGCGTGCCGATCATGATCGCACCGACCTGCTGGAGCGCCGGCGCGGGTTCGGGCAATGGCTGGAGCGCGACGATCGCCGCCGTCACCGCCGCATAGCGCAGGCGTGGCCAGGGAACGGCGACGGCGTTCGCAATCGTCGCGGCGATCACGAGGCCGATGATCACCGGTTCGGACACCGCCCAGGCTGCGGCGAGGCCGAGGACGACACCAAGACTCGCCCCGGCAATGCGGCCGACCGCATTGCGGTAGCTCGTATCGACGCTGAGCCCGATGGTGAAGAGGGCGGCGATCACCGCCCAGGAGGTATACGGCAGGCCGAACCCGGTCATCACCCCGTAGGTCGCCGCCGTCGCCACTGCCGTCTGTGCTGCGATCCGGCCGATATCGTGGCGGTTCTTTGCGACCTCGTCGTGGAGCGAACGCGGGAGATTTTTCATTCGTTTCTCTAAAGTTATTCCCGGTCCGGGAACGCCGGAGGTCGCATCAGGTTCGGAAGGGCCGGACTCGAACGGAACGCTCGGCCCCGTCAGGCGGAGGCCGGCGTGCCGGTTCTCGTTCAGGCGGCGGCGTTCACATCGCCGAAGGCCGCCGCGAGCAGCGCGCGGGTATAGGCCGATCGGGGCGCCTCGTAGATGCGTGAGGTCGGCCCCGACTCCACCACGTCGCCGTTCTGCATGACGATGACCTGATGGGAGAGCGCCCGCACCACGCGAAGATCGTGCGAGATGAAGATGTAGGCAAGGCCGTATTTGCGCTGGAGCGCGCGCAGGAGATCGACGATCTGGACCTGCACCGTCATGTCGAGCGCGCTCGTCGGCTCGTCGAGGATGACGAGTTTCGGCTGCAGGATCATCGCGCGGGCAATGGCGATCCGCTGGCGCTGGCCGCCGGAGAATTCGTGCGGGTAGCGGTCCATGGTGGCAGGGTCAAGACCGACTTCGGCGAGGATCGAGGCGACGCGCTCGCGCGCGGTCTTCTCGAGCCCGTGGACGGCGAGACCCTCGCCGACGATCTGCTCGATCGACATCCGGGGCGAGAGCGAGCCGTAAGGGTCCTGGAAGACAATCTGCATGTCGCGCCGGATCGGCCGCAGCGCCTTGTTCTTCAGGCCCTGGATGTCGCGGCCGAGGAAGACGATGCGGCCCTCGGAGGCGATGAGCCGCATCAGCGCCAGCGCGGCGGTGGTCTTCCCCGAGCCCGACTCGCCGACGATGCCGAGGGTTTCGCCCGCGCGCACCGCGAGGTTCGCGTGGTTCACGGCCTTGATATGGCCGGCCGTGCGGCGCAGAAACCCGCGCCGGATCGGAAACCAGACCCTGAGCCCCTCGGCCGCCACCACGGGCGCGGCGCTTCCGGGAACCGGGTCGGGGGTACCCTTCGGCTCGGCGGCGAGGAGGGTGCGGGTGTAGGGGTGCTGGGGCTCGGCGAAGATCAGCCGTGTCGGGCCGGTCTCGACGATGCGCCCTTCCTTCATCACCGCGACGCGATCGGCGATCCTCCGCACGATGTTGAGGTCGTGGGTGATGAAGAGCATCGCCATGCCGCGCTCGCGCTGGATCGAGGCGAGAAGCTCGAGGATCTGGGCCTGGATGGTGACGTCGAGCGCGGTGGTCGGCTCGTCGGCGATCAGCACGTCGGGGTTGTTGGCGAGCGCCATCGCGATCATCACCCGCTGGCGCTGCCCGCCCGAAAGCTGGTGGGGATAGGCGCCGAGCCGCTCCTCCGGATCGCGGATGCCGACCTGGGCGAGCAGTTCGATGATGCGGGCACGGGCAGCCCGGCCGGCGATCCCCTGATGGAGCGCGAGGCTCTCGCCGAGCTGTTTCTCGATCGTATGCAGCGGGTTGAGCGAGGTCATCGGCTCCTGGAAGATGAAGCTGATGTCGTTGCCGCGCGCCCGGCGCAGCCTGCGCTCGTCGGCGCCGAGCATCTCGGTGCCACGATAGAGGACGCGTCCGGTCGTCTCCACGTTATCGGGGAGGAGCTTCACGGTCGAGAGGGCGGTGACGGACTTGCCCGAACCCGATTCGCCGACGATCGCGAGCGTCTCGCCGGCGCGGAGTTCGAAGGAGACGCCGCAGACGGCGCGCGTGCGCGCGTCTCCCTGCACGAAGGTGACGCTGAGGTCCTCGACCGCAAGGACAGTTTCGGTGGTGCTCGTGTCTCTCACCGGAAGGTCTTTCGCGGGTCGAAGGCATCGCGGACGCCCTCGAAGATGAAGACGAGGAGGGAGAGCATGATCGCAAAGGTAAAGAAGGCCGTAAAGCCGAGCCAGGGCGCGTTGAGCCTGTTCTTGCCCTGCAGCGCGAGCTCCCCGAGCGACGGATAGGAGGGCGGCAGGCCGAGGCCGAGGAAATCGAGCGCGGCGAGGCCGCCGATCGCGCCGGTGATGATGAACGGCAGCAGCGTCAGCGTCGCCACCATCGCGTTCGGCAGCAGATGGCGGAACATGATGGTGAGGTCATTGACGCCGAGCGCGCGCGCGGCGCGGACATATTCGAAGTTGCGCGCCCGCAGGAACTCGGCCCGCACGACGCCGACGAGCGAGGTCCAGGAGAAGAAAGCGATCAGCAGTGTCAGCAGCCAGAAGTTCATCGTGAAGATCGCCGAGAGGATGATGATGATGTAG
>CAYMOD010000211.1:0-4477 GCA_964391945.1 uncultured Rhodobacterales bacterium
TCGTGCCGCACGCGAGGGTGCGGCGGGTCTCGCCGCTCTCGACCTGCTGGAGCCGGCGGCGTGAAGCCGCTCCGCTCCGATATCGCGTATCCCTTCCTCCGCCCGCCGGCCGAAGGGGAGGCGCTGGAGGTGTCGGAAGGCGTGCTCTGGCTGCGCCTGCCGCTGCCGATGCGGCTCGACCATGTCAACGTCTATGCCCTCGCCGATGATGACGGCTGGACGGTCGTCGATACGGGTCTCAGCAGCGCCCGGACAACCGCGATCTGGGAACGTGTCCTCGCTGGCCCGCTTGCCGGGCGGCCGGTGCGCCGGGTGATCGCGACCCACCACCACCCTGACCACATCGGCCTCGCCGGCTGGTTCCAGAACCGCGGGGCCGAGTTGCTTGCCACCCGCACGTCCTGGCTCTTCGCGCGGATGCTGCATCTTGACGACCAGGCGAAGCCGCCGCCCGAAACGCTTGCCTATTGGCGCTCTGCCGGCATGGCGCAGGACGTGTTCGAGGCGCGCGCCAGATCGCGCCCCTTCAACTATGCCGACATCGTGGCGCCGATGCCGCTCGGTTTCACACGGCTCGAGGATGGTGCCGAGATCGTTGCCGGCGGCCGCCGCTGGCGCATCCGCTACGGGCACGGCCACGCACCGGACCACGCGACCCTCTGGGGCATCGACCATGACCTCGTCCTGGTCGGCGATCAGGTCCTGCCGACCATCACGCCCAATCTGGGCGTCTACGCCACCGAGCCCGATGCCGATCCGGTCGGCGACTGGCTCGTGGCCTGCGACCGTCTCGGGCAGCACGCCGTTGCGGACCAACTCGCGCTGCCGGGCCATCAGCGGCCTTTCTGCGGCATTGGTGCCCGCCTTGCGGATCTTGCCGGTTACCATCGCGATATGCTCGACCGGCTCGCGGACTGGCTCGCCCAGCCTCGGACTGCTGCCGAGTGCTTCACGCCGCTCTATGGCCGAGCGGTCAGTTCCGGTGAATATGTGCTCGCGCTTGTCGAAACGGTCGGCCATCTCAACCATCTGTTCAAGACAGGTGTCGTGGAACGCGAGCGCAGCCCGGACGGTGCCTGGCTCTGGCGTCGGGTGTAAGGCGGTTTACCCCCTGACAGCGCCGGGAATTTCGGCTAACTCACCTGCCGACCGAGAGGCGGATGGTCCGCCGAGAGCCGCAGTACGGGAGAGGATCGGATGACAGCACAGGCGCAGGGAGGCGCAGGCCTCTATGGGACGGAGCATGGTCACCTGACCGAGCGGACCGACCGGCGGACGGAGTATACGGCCGGCCAGATGGATATCACCGAGCAGAAGCGGACCTTCGACGGGTTCATCAAGTTCTGGATCTATCTCTTCTCGGCAAGCGCGGTGGTCCTGATCTTTCTGGCGATTTTCGCTGTGTGAGCGGAGGCTGGGCCGTCGCAGTCCGGCAGCTGATTTCCGCAGCAACTGGCGGCCAGGGCGCAGGCGATCAGGTTGCACCACGGTGGCCTCGGCCACGTAAACCGGGCAGTCGGGGCTCTTCGGGGCATATCCTGCCGATCTTCGAGGGGAAGACCGGGATCGAGGTCCGGAATGGGGCGCAGAGAACCGGCCAGGTGCTCGATACCTGACGGCGCAGAGAAGCGGATGCCGCGCTCTGGCCGATGAGGGTGACATGCGCGAAAGCGGAGGATGGGCGCCTTCTGATTGGTGCAGAAGGGGCGCTGCTTCCGGCTGCCGGAGCAACAGGTCCCCTTGAATCAGAACGCCCCGATCTGCCGCTGCCGGACAGGTCGGGGCATCATGAAAACCCACCGCGCAGCAGCGTATGTCTCAGATCGCTCCGCAGGGGACGAGTGGGTGTTGCGGCGAGCCCGCTCCAACCCGATCCATGGTCGTCTCGACCGGGCTCAGAGGAGCCCTTCGCGCTGCAACTTCTTGCGCGCCAGCTTGCGCGCGCGGCGGACAGCCTCGGCACGCTCTCGAGCCTTCTTTTCAGAAGGCTTCTCGAAATGCTGCCTCAATTTCATCTCCCGGAAAATGCCTTCACGCTGCATCTTCTTCTTGAGAGCACGAAGCGCCTGGTCGACGTTGTTGTCACGAACCACTACCTGCACGGATCAATCACCACCTTTCGTCAAAGTTCAGTCGTCATTCCGCAGGAGGGCGCTATATAATCGCGCGATCCCCGCCTGTCCACCCCGAGGAGAAAGGTCAAGCATGATTGATGCCGCAGACGCCCGGACCAGAGGCGACGATCCCCTTGCCATGATTCGCGCGCAGGTGGTCGAAGCGGCGCTTCCTCATGTGCCCTTCGATGGCTGGTCCGACCGCACGCTCGCCTATGCGATTGATGATGCCGGCGTCGATGCCGCGATTGCCCGCATGGCCTTTCCTCGCGGCGGGGTCGACCTCGCTCTCGCCTATCACTACTCATGTGACGAGCGTCTTGCCGGGCAGCTGGAGAAGGACGATCTCCTCGGCCTCCGGTTTCGCGACCGGGTGGCCCATGCCGTTTCCGTCCGGCTCGAGATGGTGCTGCCCAACCGGGAGGCGGTGCGCCGGGCGGTGGCTCTCTTCGCGCTGCCGCCCTATGCAGCTGACGGGGCGCGGGCGGTCTGGCACACTGCCGACACGATCTGGCGTGCTCTCGGCGACGAGAGCCGGAACTACAGCTGGTATACCAAGCGCGCCACCCTCTCCGGTGTCTATTCCGCGAGCCTGCTCTACTGGCTTGGCGATGAGTCGCCCGACATGGAGGCGACCCGCGCCTTCATCCGCCGTCGCGTCGATGACGTCATGAAGTTCGAGGGGGTCAAGGCCAGGGTCGGGGAGAACCCGGTTGCGGCAATGGTCCTCAAGGGTCCCCAGCGGCTCCTTGACCGTCTCCGGCCGCCTGATGATAGTGGCGTGAAAAACCTGCCCGGCCGCTGGCGCCGGCAGAGTTGACCCGCCCGCACTTCGGGGAACGGACGAGAGGGGGACGTAATGGCGCTCGGCGAACGGATCCCCGGCGGGCACGGAGGCGATGCGGGGAGGATCGACACGTCGGTTCCCGCTCCTGCGGGCCGTGGCTCTTTCCAGGTGATGCTCGCTGAGGGCATCCGCGTTTTCGGGGAAGCGGGACGGATGCGCCACCGGCGACGCGTCCCTCAGGTACGGGGAGCAGCATGATTCCGACGGAAATGCGAGCGGTCGAAATCAGTGCGCCTGGCGGACCGGAGGTGCTGGTACCGGTCACGCGGCCCGTGCCGCAACCCGGCATGGGCGAGATCCTGATCCGGATCGAGGCAGCCGGGGTGAACCGGCCGGACGCGCTGCAGCGCGCGGGTGCCTATGCGCCGCCGCCGGGAGCGTCGGACCTGCCGGGGCTCGAGGCGGCGGGCACGGTCGCGGCGGTCGGGCCGGGTGTGTCGCGCTGGCGCGAGGGCGAGGCGGTCTGTGCGCTGCTGCCGGGCGGCGGCTATGCCGAATACGTGGTGACCCCGGCCGACCATGTCCTGCCGGTGCCCGCGGGGCTGTCGGCTCCGGAAGCGGCGGCGCTGCCGGAGACGTTCTTCACCGTCTGGCACAACGTGTTCGAGCGTGGACGGCTTCAGGCGGGCGAGACGTTCCTCGTCCACGGCGGCTCGTCGGGGATCGGCACGACCGCGATCCAGCTTGCCGCGGCGCGAGGGGCGCGCGTCTTCGCGACTGCCGGGACGGCGGAGAAATGCGCGGCCTGCGAGCGGCTCGGGGCGGAGCGGGCGATCAACTATCGCGAGGCGGACTTCGTCGAGGTGGTGCGCGAGGCGACGGGCAAGCGCGGCGTCGACCTCATCCTCGACATGGTCGGGGGCGATTACCTCGCGCGGGACGTGCGTGCGCTCGCACTCGAGGGGCGGCTGGTGATGATCGCCTTTCTCGGCGGGGCGAAGGCGGAACTGAACTTCGCGCAGGTGATGAGCAAGCGGCTGACGATCACCGGATCGACGCTCCGGCCGCAATCGGTGGAGGCGAAGGCGCGGATCGCGGCAGCGCTCGAACGGGAAGTCTGGCCGCTGATCGAAGGGGGGCGCATCCGGCCGGTGATGGACCGGACCTATCCCCTGGAGGAGGCCGCGGCGGCACACGCCCGGATGGAGAGTTCCGCTCATATCGGCAAGATCGTCCTGCTGGTGGGCGGCTCGGCGAGCTAGCCTGTCGGGGCTGCACCGAACGGGAAAAGGAGTCTGGCAGATCACCGTGCATTCCGTGCCGCGCTCGAAGATCGTCATCTCCGCTCGTCGGGGTTCCGCAGCGGTCACCATCTTCAGCGGTTTGAAGGATTGCGCGGGCTGCCGCGCTTATCAAAGCGGCCGGACAGGACAAAGATAAAACTCACTGGACGGCCTCCGACGCGTTTGCTAAGGAGCCCGCAGTTCCCGGTCCGGCGTAGCTCAGTGGTAGAGCAGTTGACTGTTAATCAATTGGTCGCAGGTTCGAATCCTGCCGCCGGAGCCAATGAGATCAA
>CAYMOD010000212.1:0-3247 GCA_964391945.1 uncultured Rhodobacterales bacterium
GGTGGCGGGCATCGGCGAGAAACGGGTGGAGGCGCTGAGGACGGCCGACATCTTTCGTGCGAAGGTGGTCGATACCACGCTCGAGAGTTTCGTCTTCGAGATCACCGGCACGAGCGAGAAGGTAGACGCGTTCTGCGACCTGAT
This sequence comes from uncultured Rhodobacterales bacterium, assembly GCA_964391945.1. Lineage (GTDB taxonomy): Bacteria > Pseudomonadota > Alphaproteobacteria > Rhodobacterales > Rhodobacteraceae > Amaricoccus. The sequence goes on from CAYMOD010000212.1 coordinate 145, forward strand.
GCGGCCGCTTGGTCTCGTCGAGGTGGCACGCACCGGGGTTGCCGCGATCGCGCGCGGCGTGTGACCGGCAGAACGGCGGTCCCAAGGCGCACCGGCAATCCGGTCGGCGGGTGTTTTCGGCATTGATGCGGGCGTCCCGTGAGCCGGCTCTTCCGCCTCTCTCCGGCCCCGCCCGGGGAACCGGCTGCCCGACCGGCGGTTGGGCGCGAGAGACAGCGCGCGGCTTGACCGGATCGATCAAAATCGCGATGGCCGCTTTTCTACAACGCAACTAGACTGAAGCCATGTCGATCTGGACAAGGATCATGGAGGCGGTGGCGGCGCTCGTCGCGAAGGGCGAAGGGCTGATCGCGCTGTTCGAACGCACGCCGCCCGAGCGATCCGTCGCCTTCACCATCGCCGTGATCGGGCTCGGCGCCAAGATGGCGAAGGCGGACGGGCAGGTGAACACCTCGGAGGTCGCGGCCTTCCGCCAGGTCTTCGTGATCGCGCCCGAGGACGAGGCGGCGGCGGCGCGGGTCTTCAACCTCGCCCGCCAGGACACCGCCGGATACGAGGCCTATGCACGGCGGATCGCGCGGATGTTCGCGGACCGGCCGGCGATCCTCGAGGACGTGATCGAGGGGCTCTTCCACGTCGCGCTCGCGGATGGCGGCTATCACGAGGCGGAGGAGGGATTCCTGCGCCGGGTGGCGGCGATCTTCGGGATCGATGAGGCAACCTTCGCCTGTATCGAGGCCCGGCAGGGAGTCGGGCGCGAGGCCGATCCGTGGCAGGTGCTCGGGGTGCCGCACGACGCCGATCTCGCCACGATCCGGCAGCGGTGGAAGGCGCTGGTGAAGGCGCATCACCCCGATCGGATGATCGCCCGCGGCCTGCCGCCGGAGACGGTGCGCCTTGGCAATGCGCGGATTGGTGCGATCAACCGGGCGTGGCATGAAATCTCCAAACGGCAGCCCGCACCCGCGGCGGCGGAGTGAAGATACGGTTATGGAAGCGATCGATCTGGTCACAGTCGTGTTTCGGGGCGAGATCGACCTCCTCCGCCTTCAAGCAGCCTCCCTTGCGCGGTTCGTTCCCTTCGATCTGATCCGGCGGGTGTTCATCGTTATCAATGACGCAGACGAAGAGCGGTGTCGTAAGGAGGTCAAGGCACAGCTTGTGCATTATGGCCCCTTCGCATCGAAGGTCGAGATCATCCTGCCGGACGCCCTTTTCGCCCTGCGCCGCCGGGGAGGACAGAGGAGTCCCGGCGCGGCGCTACGGCTCTGGTTCACGCACAACCGGTGTCGCTATCCCTTCGGCCGCAAGAGCGGCTGGCGATGCAATCGCGGCTGGGCGATGCAGCAGGCGCTGAAGCTCGCCTCTGCGCGAGTTGCGCAAGCGCCGTTCGTCCTGATCCTCGATGCCAAGAACCACTTCGTGAAGAGCGTTTCGGCCGACACGTTCATCAGTCCGGCCGGACGGGCGCGGTCGATCCAGGTGGTGCCATCGGACAAGCATCACCGGTGGATCGTCGCCTCGTTCCGACGGCTGGGCATAACCCCGCCAGAGCATTCCGAACCCGCGCCACCAGCCGCCACGCCGTTCTGCGTCGAGACCCGCATCCTGCGCGACACGCTCGAGGATGTGGAGAGTGCGGTGGGACCGGTCGAGGTCTTCTTCGCGCGGAAGAAATCGCCGGAGGCCGAATTCATGCTGATCTATGCGTCGGTCGTCGGCCGGCACGGGGCGTGGCTGAACATCTTCGACGAGGGGTTGAGCCGCCCTGCAACGCTCGGCCGGTCGGGTCTGGCGGAAGCGGTCTTCGCCGCCGTCGAATCCGGCAGCGCCGAGGTGCTGGCCGTGCACAGGACAAGGATCGACCGCTTGGCTCCTGCCGAGCGCGCCCGCCTCGAGCGTATCTGGCGACAGCGCGGACTGCCGGTGCTCAGGGCAGGAGCATGATCTATCTCCGGTTGAGGCCCCTCCAACCGGTGCCCGCGGTTCCGCCTGTTCACCCGGGCCGAGGCGCTGGGGCGTGCTCCGAGGCCGGTCTCGACCCGGGATCGCGGCATTTGATTCGGTGATGCTGCTGCGATTCAACTGAGCCGCCGCGAAGCGGCGCCCGTCCCGTCACCGGGATCGTCCGGATGGAAGCGGAAACCCGTGCCCGGTGCGCGCCGGCTTCCAGCTTCCAGCGTCAGTTCGGGACCGTCGCCTCGATCCCTTCGACGAAGAAGTCCATCGAGCGGAGGTCGTCGTCCGAAGCGTTTTCACCTTCGGCGAGCCACTGGCTCCCGTCCTGGCGGTTGATTGGCCCGGCAAAAGGATGAAGCTCGCCCGCCGCGATCGCCTCGGCCGCGGCCATCGCCTCGGCCGCGACATCCTCGGGGATCGCCTCGCTGAACTCGGCCATCTGGACCATGCCGGAGCCGAGGCCGCCCCAGACCGCGGTCGACTCCCAGGTGCCGTCCATCACCTGACCGACGCGCTCGGTGTAATAGGGCGCCCAGTTGTCGACGATGGCGGTGAGCTGGGCGGTGGGGCCGAACTCGCGCATGTCGGAGGCCTGGCCGATCGCGTGGATGCCGGCTTCCTCCGCCACTGCCATGGCCGCGGTGGAATCGGTGTGCTGGAGGATGACGTCGGCGCCCTGCCCGATCAGGGTCTGGGCGGCATCGGCCTCGAGCGCGGGATCAAACCAGGTATTGGCCCAGATGATGCGGAACTCGATCTCGGGATTCACCGACCGGGCGGCGAGAAAGGCGGCGTTGATGCCCTGGAGCACTTCGGGGATCGGATAGGTGGCGATGTAGCCGATGACGTTCGAGTGGGTCATGCGGGCGACGAGGATGCCGGAGACGTACCGTCCCTCGTAGAAGCGGGCATCGTAGGTCGCCATGTTGTCGAGCCGGGTGTACCCGGTCGCGTGTTCGAACTTCACGTCCGGGAACTGCCGCGCGACATTCGCGGTCGCGTTCATGAACCCGAACGATGTGGCGAAGATCAGGTCATGGCCGGCCTGCGCCATCTGGCGGATGACGCGTTCGGCATCGGCGCCTTCGGGAACGCTCTCGACATAGGTGGTCTCGACGCGATCGCCGTATTTCGCCTCGAGGGC
>CAYMOD010000212.1:3347-4467 GCA_964391945.1 uncultured Rhodobacterales bacterium
GTCATGACCGAGCCGCGTTTCATCCACCTCCGCGTTCATTCCGCCTATTCACTCCTCAAGGGAGCGCTGCCGCTCAAGAAGATCCCGAAACTCTGCGCGACCGACAGGATGCCGGCGGTGGCGGTGACGGATTCGGGCAATCTGTTCGGCGCTCTCGAATTCTCGGAGACAGCGGCAAAGGCGGGCGTGCAGCCGATCATTGGCTGCGAGATCGACATTGCCTATGCGCCGGCAGCGCAGGCCGGCGAAAAGGCCCCTGCGCCGCGGCCGATCGTGCTGCTCGCACAGTCGGAGCACGGATATCTCAACCTCATGGCGCTTTCCTCGGCGCTCTATCTCGAGAACGACGAGGAGAGCCAGTGTATCAGCCTCGACCGGCTCGCCGCACATGCCGAGGGCCTGATCTGCCTGACCGGCGGCGCGGGCGGACCGCTTGGCCGGCTGGTGCTCGACGGCCATGCAGAGGCGGCGGCCGATCTCGCGCGGCGGCTGGCGGCGATGTTCCCCGAACGGCTCTATGTCGAGATCCAGCGCCATCCCGGTGAAGGCGGGCGGCGCACACCGGAGGAAGCGGCGAGCGAGCGCGGCATCGTCGGCCTCGCCTATGATCTCGACCTGCCGCTCGTCGCCACAAACGACGTGCATTTCGCCCGGCCGGAGTTTTTCGAGGCATCGGACGCGCTCCTCTGTATCGCGGACGGGGCCTATGTCGATCAGCAGGGACCGCGGCGGCGGCTGACGCCCGAGCACTGGTTCAAACCCGCCTCCGAGATGGTGGAGCTGTTCCGGGACCTCCCGGAGGCGGTGGCGAACACGATCGAGATCGCGCGGCGCTGCGCCTACCGGCCGAAGAAGCACAAGCCGATCCTGCCGAAATTCGCGGACGACGAGGTCGAGGAACTGCGCCGGCAGGCCCGCGAGGGATTGCATGGCCGGCTAGCCGTGATCCCACATGCGGCGCCGGTCGAGGATTACGAGAAGCGGCTCGATTTCGAGCTCGCCGTCATCGAGGGCATGGGATTTCCCGGCTACTTCCTGATCGTCGCCGATTTCATCAAATGGGCGAAGGCGCACGACATCCCCGTCGGGCCGGGGCGCGGCTCGGGCGCCGGCTCGCTCG
>CAYMOD010000213.1:0-4465 GCA_964391945.1 uncultured Rhodobacterales bacterium
GTCTGGACATCGGAACCCGAAAGATTCATCGTCGACCCGATCCACGAAAGGCCGGAACTGAACACCTAAGCATCCCTCCGAGATGCCCAGCGAGCGAGAGTTCTCCTTCAGGTGTTGCTCTGTCCAGTTTCGTGCTCAGGTGCATCGGAGGACAAGCGCCGGGGACACGATGAGCGAAAGCATGAGCGACACCCTGCGGGAAGCCAGGGAGCATGTTCCGATCTGCGCAATCGGTGCGTCTGCCGGCGGCGTCGGCGCGCTCCGCAGCCTGTTCCGGCAGCTTCCGGAGGATCTCGGCCTCGCCTACGTGATCATCGTCCATCTTGCGCCCAGGCATCCGAGCGCAATGGCCGAGATACTCTCGGTCTGCACCAGGATGCCGGTGCATCAGGTGGACGACACACCGCAGCTTCGGCCGAATTGCGTCTATGTGATCCCCCCGGATCGCGAGTTGGTCATCGAGGGCGACAATGTGACGGCCCGCAAGTTTACCGAGCCGCGAGGGCACCGTGCACCCGTGGATGTGTTCTTCAGGTCCGTCGCGGCTGCGCGGGGTGACGGGATGGCGGTCGTGCTCAGCGGCGCCGGAGCCGACGGCTCCAACGGTGTCCGTGCGATTCAGGAAGCGGGCGGCGTGGTCTTCGCGCAGGATCCGGCGGACGCCGAGTTCCCAGCGATGCCGCAGAACGCGATCGCGACGGGGGTCGTCAGTTTCATCGCCCCGATCGGCAGGCTGGCGGAGCGGATTGCAGAGGTTGCGCAAAGCAAGGAAGCGGTCCGCTCGCTCGACGAAGCCGGCGCCGCGAACGATCTGCGCCGGATCGTGGCCTTCCTGCGCGCGCGGACCGGGCACGACTTCTCGAGCTACAAGCGTGCCACCGTGATGCGGCGGGTCCTGCGGCGCATGCAGGTCTGCCGCGTGACCAACCTCGGCGAGTATGCCGATCTTATCCGGAACACGCCGGAAGAGGCTCACGAGCTTTTTGCCGACCTTCTGATTTCGGTCACGCAGTTCTTCCGTGACGAACCGTCCTTCGACATCCTGGCGAAGAAAGCCATCGAGCCGCTCTTCGAGAACGTCAGTGCGGAGGGCATCAGAGCATGGTCGGTGGGCTGCGCCACCGGCGAGGAGGCCTACAGCCTCGCAATCCTGATGCTGGAGGAGGCAGAGCGCAGAGACGTCGTCATCCCGATTCAGATCTTCGCGAGCGATCTGGATGAGGGAGCGCTCAGTACCGCGCGCGAAGGGCGCTACCCGCGCACCATCGAGGCCGATGTGTCGCAAGAGCGGCTGCGCCGATGCTTCGTCGACGAAGGCACGCACTACCGCATCCGCAAGGAGGTTCGGGATGTCGTCCTTTTCGCGTCGCACAGCGTTCTGAAGGAACCACCTTTTCTGCGACTGGACCTGATCGCCTGCCGCAACCTGCTGATCTATCTGGAAAAGTCTCTCCAAGAGCAGCTTCTGCGCCTGTTTCACTATGCCCTGAAGGAGGAGGCGACCCTGTTCCTCGGCTCCGCCGAGACAGCGGATTCGGTGCCGGAGTTCTTCACGCCTGTAGATCGCGAGGCACGCATCTACCGCTCCCGCTTCCGTGCCGAACGCCACATGCCGCTCCTGCCGCACACTGACATGGATTACGCGATCGCCCCGCCCGAACAGCGCGCCCGATGCGACCGCGATGGACGCAACACTCCGCTCCATCTGCACGCGGCAGCGCTTGAAAGCGCGGCGCCACCGAGCGTGCTGGTCGACGACGCGCGGCAGATCCTGCACCTGTCGCCGAACGCGGGGCGGTTCATCCTGCATTCCGCCGGGACGATGTCCGGAAAGCTCTCGGACATCGTTCGCCCCGAGCTGAGGCTCGACCTGCGGATCGCGCTCGACCGGGCGCTGAACATGAAGCTGCCGGCGCTCACGCGGGCGACCTTGACGTCCTTCGAGGGCGAAATGCGGCACGTCGAAATGCAGGTGGCGCCGGTCTCCGGCGGGAGCGGCATGGGGGCGCAGGCGCTTGTGGTGTTCCTCGACGGCGGACCGGCCGCCGCGAGCGACGCGACGGAGGACGCCACCGGGAAAGCGTCGGACGACGTCCGCCGTCTTCACGCCGAACTGAAGGCGGCGCAGGAGGCGCTGGTCGCCAGCCGCGGTGAGCACGAGACCGCCATCGAGGATCTGCGCGCCGCGAATGAGGAACTGCAGTCGATCAACGAGGAGTACCGCTCGACCTCGGAGGAGCTGGAAACCTCGAAGGAGGAACTCCAGTCGATGAACGAGGAGCTCCAGACGGTGAACGGGGAGCTGAAGAACAAGCTGCAAAGCATCTCGACGGCGCACAGCGACCTCCAGAACCTGATCACCGCGACAGAGATCGGAACACTGTTTCTCGACGCCAAGCTCAGGATCAGGATGTTCACGCCGCCGATGGCCGACCTCTTCAACATCACCGACATGGATGTCGGCCGGCCCATCACCGACTTCACGCATCGGCTCACCTACGATGCCGTGGAAGAGGACGCTCGCCGCGTGTTGCGGGATCTCTCGTCCGTCGAGACCGAGGTGGAGGCTCGCGACGGTCGCTGGTTCATGATGCGGCTGCGCCCGTATCGAACCGTCGAAGACAGGATCGACGGCGTGGTGCTGACGTTGATCGACATCACATCAAGGCGTGAAACCGAACGGCAGCTCAGGGAGAGCCAGCAAAGCTATCAGACGCTCTTCAATTCCATCGATGAAGGGTTCGCGGTGTGCGAAGTCATCTTCGCAGCCGAAGGGCGACCGCAGGACTATCGGTTCGTCGAGGTGAATGCGGCGTTCGAGCGACAGACGGGCCTTGTCGATGCAGTCGGCAAGACCGCCCGCGAACTGATCCCTGGCCACGAAGACCACTGGTTCGAAACCTATGGCCGCATCGCGAAGAGTGGCAAGCCTGAGCGGTTCGAGGCACCAGCCAAGACCTTGGGCAGATACTATGACGCTTACGCCTTTCCCGTCGGGGAACCGGAGGAACACCGCGTGGGGGTGCTCTTTCGCGACGTGAGCGAAAGGAAGGAGGCCGAGGAACAGCGGGAGATGCTGACCCACGAGTTGAGCCATCGGGTGAAGAACACATTGGCGGTGGTCCAGTCGCTCGCACGGCACCCTGGTGCCGCCAACCTCTCGGTGGACGAGTATCGCACGCGCTTTATCGGGCGCATACAAGCTCTGGCACGGGCACATGACGAGTTGCTCCAGACGAACTGGCAGTCGGCAGACTTGCATACGCTGGTTGAGGCGACGCTCGCTCCCTACGGGAAGATCGGACAGCGCACGCTGGTCATCGACGGCCCACCGATCCGGTTGACCCCGAAGCAGGGCCTCGGCATGGCTCTCGTCCTTCACGAACTCGCCACGAACGCTTCCAAATATGGCTCCTTCTCCGTGGAAGACGGGGAATTGAGCGTGAATTGGGCGCTGGAGACTGACGGCCCGGCGCGCGATGTCGTCCTCCTGTGGCAGGAGAGCGGGGGCCCTCGTATGGAGGCGGGCGTCACCGAGGGTTTCGGCACCAGATTGATCGAGCGCGCCTGTGCCTATGAACTTGGCGGGTCGGCGGAACTCAAGTCCCACCCCGAGGGTTTGGTTGTGAGTATCCGGTTCCCGCATGCACCGGGGGAGGCAGCAAGATCACCGATCATTCCGAGTTCGCCTGCCTGAGGGGGCGGCGCGTCCTGATCGTTGAGGACGAGATGCTCCTGGCGATGGATCTGGAAGTTCTTCTTGAAGAGGCCGGGTGTTGCGTGCTCGGAAGCATGCCGGACGTGCGGCGGGCCCTGGAGGGAATTGCCGAGCAGCGGCCCGAGGTGGTGATCCTGGACATGAACCTCAATGGCGAGTCGTCCACTCCGATCGCCGCAGCGCTCTGGCAAGAGGGCATCCCCTTCCTCGTTGTCACCGGATACAGCGGCAAACACGCGCGTGAGCCTCTCTTCCGCGACGCCGCGATCGTGAAGAAGCCTTACGACGACACGCAGCTCCTTCGGACCCTCTGCAAGCTCGTCGCGTGACCCATTTCACGCTCTGGTCCGGAGCCCGCCTGCGGTGCAGGCGGGCGGCCTGGCTGCTCCTTCAATCGGGAGCGCTACCGGGTGCCGGCAGACGTGAGGCACAGTCGCTGATGGCGAAACCAACTTGCAGGCTGCAGCATGCCCAACCCCTAGCGAAACCATCCTCGCCGCGCTGCACGCGCGCCTCGCGGCGCTGTTCGCCACCGCCTTGCGGGGCGAGGTGTTGCCCGAGCGCTTGTCCCGGTTCAGCGCCCATGAGACAAATCGGGGTGTTTCGTGAGAGGAGGATGTCTGCTTCGTCTTCGCTCCTTGGTGGCTACGATGAACCGGATCGGGACCAGCGTCTGTCCCTTCTGCGCTGTCGGCTGCTCGACCCTCTTCTATGCGAAGAACGGCCGGCTCCTCCATGTCGAGGGCA
>CAYMOD010000214.1:0-4460 GCA_964391945.1 uncultured Rhodobacterales bacterium
GGGACGACGAGACCGACGAAGCCGATCGCCCCCGCCACGGCAACGCCCGCGCCGACGGCGGCCGCGGTACCGCCAAGCGCCAGCGCGCGGGTCCGGCCGAGCGGAATGCCAAGGGTGCGGGCGGCATCCTCGCCGAGGGTCAGCGCCTCGAGATCGCGGGCGAGCAGGAGGAGGAGCGCCATGCCGGCAAGGAGGAATGGCCCGGCGAGGGCGACATGCAGCCACGAGCGGTCGGCGAGGGAGCCGAGAAGCCAGAACATGATCTCGGAGACTGCGAAGGGATTGGGCGAGAGGTTGAGGACGAGCGAGGTGAGCGCGCCCGCGAGTGACGAGACGGCAACGCCGGCAAGGATGAGCGTCAGCGCCCCACCCGCGAGTCCTGCGAGCGCCACCACCAGCAGCGTCGCCGCCAGCGCGCCAGCGAGCGCCATCAGCGGCAGGGCGAGCGGAAAGACCGCCGCGAGTCCGGTGTAGAAGGCGAGCACCGCCCCGAGGGCCGCGGCGGCCGAGACGCCGAGGAGGCCGGGCTCGGCCAGCGGGTTGCGCAGATACCCCTGGAGTGCTGCGCCCGAAAGCCCGAGCGCGGCACCGATCGCGAGGCCGAGGAGTGCACGCGGCAGCCGGATCTCCCGCATGACGAGCGCGAGTGCGGGATTCTCGCCCGTGACCAGCGCGGCAAGGCTCCTGCCTGCCGGCACGCCTGCGGGCCCGAGGAGAAGGCTCGCGAGGAAAAGGCCGAGCGTCGCGATCCCGAGCAGCGGCAGGACAAGGCGCGCCGAGGTCACCGCGCGCCCCGATCGGCTGTGGCCATGCGTTCTGCCGCAAGCGCGCGCGCTTCCGCACGAAGCATCGCCACCGCGTCGGCAAGGAGCGGCGTTCCACAGGTCCAGAGGTTGTCGGGGATCGCGACGCGTCGGGTCCGGTCGAGGCCCCGCGCCGCCGGATGGCGGAGCCTTTCCTGGGCAAGGGCCGGCGCGGAGTAGATCTTGCCGGTGATGATCAGGTCGGGTCGGGCGAGGATCAGCTGCTCGAGGGAGAGCCTGCCCATGCCGGTGATCCCGAGTTCCGCCGCGAGGTTGCGGAAACCCGCCGCCGTCAGGACCGTGTCGGCAAGCGTTTCCGCGCCTGATGTCCAGGAACCGACACTGAGGATCGCCGCGGTAGGCCGGGGGCCGGAGGGCGCCGCCTCCGCTGCGAGGCCGGCGTCGAGTTCCGCGATCGCTGCTGCCGCGCGCTCCGGCGTGCCGAGAAGCGCACCCGCCCGCCGGATATTCGCCCGCACGCCTGCGAAATCGTGCTCGATCGGGAATCGCTCGACCTGGATGCCGAGCGACTCCAGCATCGCGAGCGGCGCCGGATCGTCCCATTCGCCGGCGAGCACGAGATCCGGCGCCAGCAGGTAGATCACCTCCGCCGCGCCGTGGTTTTCCGGGATCGTCGCTGCCCTGCGGTGAAGGGGCGAGGCCACCGGATCATGCGCGACATGGCTCACCGAGACGAGTTGCCCGGGCCGCGCGAGCAACAGCGCGAGAAGATCGGTGCAGAGATTGGTCGAGACGACGCGCGCTGGTCGCACGCCCGCCTCGCCCTCGACACTCGCGGACGGCGGTTCCGCGCGGGTACCAGGACCGGCCGTTTCCGCTGCGATCCTGGTTCCGGGCAGCCCCGCTGCACTCACCGCGAGGAAGGCGGTAGTCAGGATCGCGGCGAGGCGGCGGCGCATGGTCAGAACCGTGCGACGAGGCCGAGATAAGCCGAACGCCCGGCCGTCCCGTAGCCGCGCGCCACCTGATAGTCGCTGTCGAGCAGGTTCTCGGCGCGAAGTGTGATCTCTGCCATCTCGTTCAGCGCATAATGCGCCCGCGCGCCGACGAGCGTGTAATCGTCGAGCGGCAGCCCATTCTCCACCGTATCCTCCACTCGCCTGACCTCGACGCCGAAACCAAAGCGGTCGTTCCACGCGGCGTCGAAGCCGAGCGCGAAGTCATGGCGCGGCACGCGCGACCGGCGGATACTGCCGCCATCCGCGGCCTCCTCCGCATCCGTATAGGTGTAGCTCGCGCTCACCGTGATGCCGTCCCTCACGCTGTAATCGGCAAATAGCTCCACGCCCTTGCTCACGCTGGTGCCCTCCGTCGCCTGAGCATAGCAGCCGAAGGGTGAGTTGCAGGCGGAGTCGGGGCCGGGATCGGAGTCGAAGACGATGAGATCGTCCACCTCGATCCGGAAGAGCGTCGCCCCTGCCCGTCCGCGGCCGTCCGCGAATACCTGCTCGATGCCGAGATCGTAGCTGAGGCTCGTCTCCGACTCGAGGTCGGGATCGCCGTACTGGCTGAAAAGCTCGTAGAGCGAGGGCGGGCGGAAACCCGAGCCGAATGAGGCGCGCAGCACCGTCCCGGTCGGGAATTCATGCGAAGCGGTCACGCGCCCGGTGGTGTGGCCACCGAATTCCGAATGTTCGTCGTGGCGCAGCGCCGCCGAGAGCGTGGTGCCGTCGTGGCTGAAGCTGCCCTGCAGGAAGGCACCCGTCAGCCTTGAGCGGTTCGCCGACCCATCGTTGACCGCCCGCTCGCGCCGGTGATCGGCGCCGCCGACAAGGCTGATCTCCGGCGTGAGCTGCGCCTCTCCGAGATAGTCGAAGGTGAGCCGCTCGCCCGTCAAGGGGCTGCCGAAGGCGTTCGGGCCGAAATATGCGCGCTCGATGTCGAACCAGCTCGCGGAGAGCGTATGGGTGGTGGCGCCGGTGCCGATCTCGCCGCCGGCGCGCAGACCGCGGCTCAGGACCTCGAACCGGTCGTCCGAATCGGCGAAGGGAAAGGCCGCGTCGTAATCCCCCTCCTCGTCGTTGACGAAGCCCGAGGCGAAGAGGCGGAGCGCTTCGCGCGGATAGAGATTGCCGGAGAAGGAGAGCCGCCGCCGCCAGTAACCGTCGTCCTCGCTGTTGCCGTCATCCTCGTCGGCGGCGGAGAAGCCGTCGGTGGTGATCGTGTCGAGGACGAATTTGAAATCGCCACCCTCACCCGCGACGCCGAGGCTGAGGCTGCCCCCGACCGTGCCGTAGCTCCCGGCCTCCGAACGGATCTCGCCCGAGAAACCGTCGCGCTCGGGTGGCGTCGTCTCGAGGCTGATGACGCCGCTGACCGCCCGGCCGCCCCAGAGCGCCGACTGGCTTCCCTTCAGCACCTCGATCCGGTCGAAACTGCGCGCCGGCAAACCGGAGAGCGAGGCGAAGGGCTGCGGCGAGGAGGGCTCGCTGATTTCGATCCCGTCGACATAGACCGGCACATAGGCCTGCGGCAGGCCGCGCAGCGAGAAGCCGGAGACCTGACCCGTCCCGCCGCTCTGGTGGAAATGGATGCCTGGCAGCCGGGCGAGCACCTCGCCGACACTGTCGCCGCCGCGCGCGGCAAGCGCGGGCCGCTCCACCACCGCGACGGAGGCGCCGGTGCGGGTGGCTTCGGTGGGCGTGCGGTGGGCGGTGACGACGATCTCGTCGAGGCGGAAGGTCTGCGCCGCAGCGCCGGAGGCGAGGAGGGGCAGAGCGGCGCCGGTCAGCAGGAGACAGGCAAGCGGTGAGGGATGGGACATGCGCATGGAGCAAGCGCCTCCGGATGACTGACCCGCGCCGGTCAGGCGGGGCGGTTTCAGGTCGTCTTCCGCTTGGAGCCATGATAGCCCGGCCGCGTCGGACAGCGATGATCACCGCTGCGGACGAGCCGCTCCGCCGCGCCCCCGCGCGAACCGGATGGGTGAGGGCCAAGGCAGGTCTCCTGGCTCGCGGGTCCCGGCCCGATTGCGCCTCGCCTTCCCGGGTCTTCCCAGTGGCATCGTGAGGCGCGGGCTCGCCGCTTACAGTTGCGGGGGCAGCCGCGGCTTCGACCACCGTTCATCCGGCAGTCCCACCGCGTTCCCTTTTCACCTCCGCCTGTAGACGGAGGACCTTGACGCGGTTCTGGTGCTGCGCCCGCAGCTTCTTGTCAAGCAGGCATGGCGATGGACCGGGAGAGGCCGAGGGGCTGTTGACCCTGTTGATGGTGCAGGAGGCTCCGGGGAGCCCCGGGACAGCGGGCGGCCAACGGCAATATTGGGCGCGGCCATCGTCGATCTTCGGAGAGGGTTCGGGGTTGCAAGACCTGGAGCCGGATATCGAGGCCGCGATTGGAACCCCGCGCCGGACGGAACGAGTTGGCGATCCCGAAGCTGCGCAAGGGCAGCTACTTCCCGAGCTTTCTCAAGCCACGCCGGATGGTCGAGAAGGCGTTTGTGAGGGTGATACAAGAAGCCTGCGCGCAGGGTGTCTGGTCATGTCCCGGGGGAGGGTGGGCAGTATCTCGTATAGTCCGATCAACGATCAGACAGGTTTTACCCGTGGTTCAAGATCAATGATTTGGATGGGATTTCATGCGTGGCGCTCTCTGGCGCCGGTCCGGAATGCCGCGAGCCGGCCCGCTCGGACGGCC
>CAYMOD010000215.1:0-4420 GCA_964391945.1 uncultured Rhodobacterales bacterium
GACGCGGCCCTCGTCGTCCACCCACGGCACCCGGAAGATGATCTGCCGCTCGGGCTCGCAGAGCCGCTCGAGCAGCGCATGCTCGCCATAGGAGGGATGCTTGGCGACGACACGTCCGAGGCTCTCGAACACCTCGCGCACGGCCTGATGGAATTCGGGTTCGCCGGCATTGCGGCGCAGCACCTCGGTGAGGATGGGTTCGAGCTTTTCGTCAATCTGTGTCATTCATCGTGCTCTGCCATAGGTCATTGGGACAGCATCCATCAGCGGATCTGCCAGTTGTTCCGGAGAACCTGCACCACGCAATTACGATGTCGGTGCGGCGATGGAAAGCAGCGTGTCCGACCAATGGCCAGACGGCTGCGCGGCTGCAGGGCCTGAATCGCAGCCGGCGGCGGCTGGTAACCGTGTTTTCATGTCGCTCCTGCGCCGCTCGGGGGGAATATGCTAGAGTGGCGCAGGACGGGGCGCGCGGGGCAGGGGAGCCCCCGAGCGAAATGTCGCGCCTGTCGAGGTCCGGCTGTCGAGGTCCGGATCATCGGATGCAAATGTGGGATGGGGGCCGGCGGTGAGAAGGATCGGGTCGTTCGCGGAACTGCGGGCGCTTCTTCGCGAGGATTGGGAAACTCATGGCCGGGCGCTCCTCAGCCCCGGTTTTCACGCCCTTGCCGTCTACCGCGTCGGCGTCTGGATTTTCGATTTCCCACCCGGCTTGCGGCGGCGGCTTCTGCGCCCGCTCTGCCGGCTGGCCGCGTTCATCGCCGCGAGCACGTCGGGGATCGAACTCCACGCCGATACCGTGATCGGCAGGCGCGTATGGTTTCCCCATCGTAACGTCGTCATCCACCAGAAGGCGCGGATCGGCGACGACGTGCTGATCCGGCAGAACGTGACCATCGGGGTCATCGGCTCCGGCCGCGACGACGGCGCTCCCTCGATCGGTGACCGCGTCGAGTTCGGCGCCGGTGCCATCGCCTTCGGACCGATCACCATCGGGCATGACGTGCTGATCGGGCCCAACGTCGTCGTCAGCGAGGACGTCCCGCCCTGCACCCGGCTCCGGGCGGCGAAACCCGAACGCCGTGCCCGCAGCGGCCGGCCGATCGTGCTGAACCGGGTCGAGGGCGGCGAGGCCGGGATACGGGCGGGTTCGACCCGCTCCTGAAGGCGCCTTCCCGCGTGGCCGCCTCCCGCCTCCACGCGGCCGTCAGCGGCTGGTCTCCGACAGCCGCCGCCGCACATAGGCATCCACCTTGGCGATCATCTCGTCCATGCCGGGATCGAAGAAATGCCCCGCGCCCGGAATGATCTCGTGCGTGATCGTGATGCCCTTCTGCTGCTTGAGCTTGTCGACGAGGCCAGCCACGTCGCCCGGCGGGACGACCCGGTCGGCATCGCCCGAAATGATCAGCCCCGAGGAGGGGCAGGGGGCGAGGAAGGAGAAATCGTACTGGTTCGCCGGCGGCGCCACCGCGACGAAACCCTGAATCTCGGGTCGCCGCATCAGGAGCTGCATCGCGATCCAGGCGCCGAACGAGAAGCCCGCCACCCAGCACACCTTGGTACTGGGATTGAGCGCCTGCAGATAGTCGAGCGCGGCCGCCGCATCCGAAAGCTCGCCGATCCCCTGATCGTACTCGCCCTGACTGCGTCCGACGCCGCGGAAATTGAACCGCAGGCAGGTGAACCCCATCCGGTAGAACGCGTAGTGGAGGTTGTAGACCACCTTGTTGTTCATCGTCCCCCCGTATTGCGGATGGGGATGGAGGATGATCGCCACCGGCGCGTCCCGGTTCTTCTGGGGGTGATAACGGCCTTCCAGCCGACCGTCGGGACCGGGGAAGATGACCTCGGGCATGGGGGGGTGATACACTCCGACTTCATTGTTCGCCCGAGATGGCTTGACGCGACCCCGGGACGAATCTAGAAACGTTCTAAGCGATGCGGCCGGGCGGGCCGGCACTGGCAGCCTGTCGGAGTTAAGGGTTGCTGGCGGAAGCGTCAACTGTTGCAGGAACCGGCGCGGTCAGGCGCGCCGGTTCATGGAGATCCGGAGTGCAATCATGAAGCTGAGCACCAAGGGCCGCTATGCCATGATCGCCCTGACCGACCTCGCGATGACGGGTACGGATCGCCTCGTCTCGCTCTCGGAGATCTCCGAGCGGCAGGATATTTCGCTCGCCTATCTCGAACAGCTCTTCGTCAGGCTCCGCCGGGCCGAGATCGTCGATTCGGTGCGTGGTCCCGGCGGCGGCTACCGCCTCGCCCGGCCGATGGAGCAGATCCGCATCTCCGACGTGCTCACCGCCGTTGACGAGGGCATGAACGCGCTGCGCCGTGGTGCCGGGGCCAGCGGCGGGGATGCGAACACCCGGGAGCAGATCCTCGCCGACAAGCTCTGGGAGCAGCTCTCGGCCGCCGTCTACGTCTTTCTCCACCAGACCCGCCTCGGCGATGTCGTCAAGGACCAGATGGCGCCGTGCCCGGCGGTTCCCGCTTTCGTCGATGTCGTCGACCACGCCGACGAGCCGGCGCCGAAACCCGTTTCCTGAGCGTCGCGATCCGATGACCGGGCCGCGTGCCTATCTCGACTGGAATGCCACCGCGCCGCTGCGCCCGGAGGCCCGCGCCGCGATGGCCGAGGCGATGGACGTGCTCGGCAACCCGTCCTCGGTCCATGCCGAGGGGCGCGCGGCCCGCGCGCTCATCGAGCGCGCCCGTGCCCGCATCGCCGCTGCCGCCGGGGCGGAGGGAGCGGAGATCGTCTTCACCTCCGGCGCCACCGAGGCCGCGGCGCTCGCGCTCCGGGGGAGGGAACTCGCCGCTGCCGGGATCGAGCACGATTGCGTCGCTGCCTGGACCGAGGAACGGCTCGGCGTCGGCCGCGGTGGAAGCGTGGCGGTCACCGAGCCGGGCGGAAGCGTGCTGCAGGCTGCGAATTCCGAAACCGGCATTCTCCAGGATCTCCCGTCCGGCCTCGCCTTCACCGATGCCGTTCAGGTTTTCGGCAAGATTCCCTTCGCCTTCGACTGGACCGGAGCGGAAGCGGCGGCGATCTCCGCCCACAAGATCGGCGGCCCGGCGGGTGTCGGCGCCCTCCTCCTGCGTCCCGGCAGCGCGTGCGAGGCGCTGCTCCGCGGCGGCGGTCAGGAGCAGGGGCGCCGCGCCGGCACCGAGAACCTGATCGGCATCGCCGGATTCGCGGCCGCTGCCGAAGCCGCCGCCGCCGATCTCACCCGCGGCATCTGGGATGAAGTTGCGGAACTTAGAAATCTTCTAGAGAGGGCATTGGAAGCCGAGGGGTCACCTATTATTTTAGTCGGGAAAGACGGGCGGCGGCTCCCGAACACAAGTCTTGTAGTCGTTCCTGGCTGGAAGGGGGAGACTCAGGTGATGCAGATGGACCTCGCAGGCTTCGCGGTCTCGGCCGGTTCCGCCTGTTCGAGCGGCAAGGTCCGCGCGAGCCGGGTTCTCCGCACCATGGGGTTCGATGCCGAGGCGGCGGCTTCCGCCCTGCGTGTGTCGATCGGCCCCCGGACCCGCCGCGACGAGATCCTCGGCTTCGCCGCCGCCTGGACTCGTCAGTTCCGCCGCCGCGCCGCCCGCGCGGCCTGACCGAACCACCCGCCGGACGCATGTGCCCGTGTCCGGCTCCGACAAGAAGCATGAGGTAGACATGGCAGCGTTCGACGAGATCAACGTCAGGGAGGGTGTCGACAGGGAAACGGTCGAGACCGTTCAGTCGGTTGGCGCGCGCTACAAGTACGGCTTCTCCTCCGATATCGAAACCGAATACGCGCCGAAGGGGCTGAACGAAGACATCGTCCGCCTGATCTCCGAGAAGAACGAGGAACCGGAGTGGCTCACCGACTGGCGCCTGCAGGCCTACCGCCGCTGGCTCGGGCTCGAGGAGCCGAACTGGGCGATGGTCGATTACCCGAAGATCGACTTTCAGGATCAGTATTACTACGCCCGGCCGAAGAGCTTCGAGAAGCGCCCGGAGTCGCTCGACGAGGTTGACCCCGAGTTGCTGAGGACCTACGAGAAGCTCGGCATTCCGCTCCGGGAGCAGATGATCCTCGCCGGGGTCGAGGACGGGACCCCCGCCGATGGCCGGGACGAGAACCGGCGCGTCGCGGTCGATGCCGTCTTCGACTCGGTTTCGGTCGGCACCACGTTCAAGGCGGAACTCGCCAGGGCGGGCGTGATCTTCTGCTCGATCTCCGAAGCGGTGCGCGAGCACCCCGAGCTCGTACGCAAGTATCTCGGCTCGGTCGTCCCGATCAGCGACAACTATTATGCGACGCTGAACTCGGCGGTCTTCTCCGATGGCTCTTTCGTCTACGTGCCGCCCGGCGTCCGTTGCCCGATGGAACTCTCGACCTATTTCCGCATCAATGCCGAGAATACCGGTCAGTTC
>CAYMOD010000216.1:0-4385 GCA_964391945.1 uncultured Rhodobacterales bacterium
CGAGGTGGCAGGCCGTGGCGAGTTGCAGATCGGCGTCCTGATCGAGAACATGCGCCGCGAGGGTTTTGAACTCTCGGTCGCGCGACCACGAGTGCTCGTGCGGGACGAAGGCGGCGAGCGGCTCGAACCGGTCGAGGAGGTGACGGTGGACGTCGACGCCGAACATTCGGGCATCGTCGTCGACAAGCTCAGCCAGCGCCGGGGCGAACTCGTCGAGATGCGGGAAGGAACGGGGGGCAAGACGCGGATCGTCGCGCATGTGCCGTCCCGCGGGTTGATCGGCTATCATGGCGAGTTCCTGACCGACACCCGCGGCACCGGCGTCCTCAACCGGGTGTTCCATGAATGGGCGCCCTGGCGCGGCGCGATGCCGGGACGACGGACCGGTGTGCTCGTCTCGATGGAAGACGGGGTGAGCGTGCCCTACGCCATCTTCAATCTGGAGGATCGCGGCAGGTTCTTCATTGGCGGCGGTGAGCAGGTCTATCGCGGCATGATCATTGGCGAGCATGCGCGCGACAATGACCTCGACGTCAATCCGATGAAGGCAAAGAAGCTCACGAACGTCCGCGCCTCGGGCAAGGACGAGGCGGTAGTGCTGACATCGCCGGTGCGGCTCACCCTCGAACAGGCGATTGCCTACATCGCCGATGACGAGCTGGTCGAGGTGACGCCGCAGCACATCCGGCTCAGGAAGCGTCATCTCGATCCGATCGAGCGCAAGCGGCAGGCACGACACTAGGCTCGGGGAGGGGCGCCATCATTTGCAGAACGCGAATGTGTTTTGCAAATGGCGGCGTTAGGCTCTTTGCGGTTTTGCGAAGCGGCGCCAACTCGCCTGCCAATTGTGTCAAGCCCGCGATCCGGCTTGGCGTCGAAAACCCAGGATTGTATAGGCTTTAACATTCACAACCGCTCAGTCGCGAAGTTGGCATGGAAATTGCTACATAGCCGATGAAGGTAAGGTATGCAGGAGAGCAGTACGATGAAACATCCCGTTGACGTCCATGTCGGCAAGCGGGTTCGCCACCGTCGCTGGATGGTTGGCATGACGCAGCAGCAACTCGGCGATACCGTCGGCATCAAGTTTCAGCAGATCCAGAAATACGAGACCGGCATGAACCGGATCAGCGCTTCGCGGCTCTGGGACATCGCCCAGGCGCTCGGCGTCTCGATCAGCTTCTTCTTCGAGGGGATCGGCGAGGAAGAGGTTTCCGCAAGGGATATCACCACGGAAGCGGCTGGACAACGCGGCGATCTCCTTGCGGACAAGGAGGCGCTCGAACTCGTGCGGTCCTACTACGCGATCCCCGAGGCGCAGCGGCGGCGGCTCTTCGATCTCGCCCGCGTCCTGAGCGACGTTGCCTGAGAGCGGAGGTCTTCCGGCGGGTTGACGGCGGACATTCGTCCATGGGACCCCTGCGGCGAGAACGCGCAGGGGAGGTGAGGATGTCGAGGGATGATGCGGATGAGCTCTGGCGTGTCGCCGAGGCGCTTGCCGATGCGGCTGCAGCGCGGTGTCTGCCACTCTTCCGGAGCACCTCGCTTGCTTGCGACAACAAGGCCGGTCCCGGATCCTACGATCCGGTGACCGAGGCCGATCGCGAGGCCGAGCGCGCGATGCGCGCGATCCTTGCTGTCGAGCGCCCGGATGACGGCGTGCTCGGCGAGGAGTTCGGGGAAACCGCAGGCCGTTCGGGGCTTACATGGGTCCTCGATCCGATCGACGGCACGCGGGCATTCCTCGCCGGCGCGCCGAGTTGGGGGGTGCTGATCGGGCTCGATACGGGCGATGGTCCGATACTCGGGATCGTCGATCAGCCCTATACCGGCGAGCGGTTCATGGGCGGGCTCGGCCGCGCCGTGTTGCGGCGCGGGTCGGTCGAGCGGCCGCTCGCGGTGCGGGCGTGCCGCGACCTTTCCGAGGCGGTGCTGTTCACGACCTATCCGGAGGTGGGAACCGCAGCGGAGCAGGCGGGTTTCGAAGCGGTGCGCGTCCGGGCGCGGCTCACCCGCTATGGGCTTGACTGCTATGCCTATGCGCTGGTCGCGCTCGGCCAGGTCGATCTCGTGATCGAGGCGGGGCTGCAGCCCTACGACATCCAGGGACCGCAGGCGGTGATCGAGGCGGCGGGCGGCATCGTCACCGACTGGCGGGGCGGCCCTGCCCATCGCGGCGGTCGGGTCATCGCGGCCGGCGACCGCACCATACATGAGGCAGCGCTGGAGTTTCTCGCCTCGGTTCCCTGAGGCTCCCCCGGGTTCCGTCGGCGGTCGATGCAATCAGGCGGTCGAGGCGTGGTGCCGCGACGCCTCCCGCCTTGCGATCCGCGCGAGGAAGACATCGACGGCCGGCCAGAGCCGGTCCTGGATTTCCGGGCGCTCCATCCAGATTTCGTGGCGCGCGCCGCCAAACATCGCGAGTTCACCGCGCGCCATCTTGCCCGTCTGCAGGCGGATCATGTCGGATGAGACCACCTGTTCCTCGGTGCCGAGCAGGACGAGGACGGGAATGCGGGGCAGGGGTGCCGCATAGAGCCGCGCCATCTCCTCGAGCGCGGCGCAGGTCCACCGTACCGAGGGACCGCCGAGGCCAAGCTCCGGATGCGCCCGAAGCTGCCGGCCGAACCAGGCGAAATGGTCGGAGCAGCCGGTGAGCACATTGCCCTCGAAAGGAAGCGCCAGCGCCGACGGCAAGCGGTTCGTGCCGGGCAGCCGCCGCTCGGCGAAGCCGGCGAGCCGCGCAAACTGGCCAAGGCGTGCGGTGAACTGGCGGGTTGCCGCCGTCATGTGCAGGTTCCACATCGGCGCCGACATTACGGCCCCCGCGAAGACGTCGTTCTCGCCGATCGTCCTGAGACCGATGCACGCGCCCATCGAGTGAGCGAGCATGAAGAAGGGGCGCGGCAGATCCGCATGTTCGGCGGCCATGCGGACCGCGGCCCAGTCGCGCTGGTAATCGCGGAAATCGGTGACATCGCCGAGCATCGGATTCCGTGCCGGCCGCGTCGAGAGACCCTGGCCGCGCCAGTCGAAGGCAGCGACCGAGAAGCCACGGGCGACCAGCCGCGTGATTACCCGGCCATACTTTTCGATATACTCGCTGCGGCCGGAGAAGATGAAGGCAGTGCCACGCCTGCCCTCGTTCCAATGGACGATGCGGATGCCCAGCCCCTCCCCGGTCCGGACCCGGAAAGCCTCCGCGCCTGCCGGTGCCTCCGCCACATCGGCGAAGAAAGGCGCGGGCTCGTGCATCAGAGCAGGGAGGCGAGTTTCATCGCAAGGCCCATGTCGCCCTCGATCTTGAGCCTGCCCGACATGAAGGCGGCCGTCGGGTTGATATCGCCATTGAGGATATCTTCGAAAATGTCGGCGCTCGCGGTCAGCGTGGTGTCGGCGGGCGCGTCGTTCGCGGTCACGTCGGTGCCGTCGATATGCACCACGCCTTCATTCTCGATCACGAACCGGGCCGAGCCGGGCAGCGACCTGCCTTCCATCCGCTCGCGCAGGGCCGTGACGGCTTTTTCAACGATCTTGCTCATCGGGCTTCTCCACCGGGGCCATGTTCGACCCTCGCATTCTCGCTCGGAGCATTCTATCTAGATGCCATGGTCGGATTGCAAAAGCATGTATTGCGGCTCGCCATGGCGGCAGGGCTCGGACTCGTTATGTCCGGAGCGCAGGCAGATGAAGCCGGCGGAAGATCCGAAGGCAGGCTTGATGCGCTCTTCGCTGAACTCGCGGAGCCGGATCAGCCCGAATGGCAGCGGCTCGAATCCGAGATCGTGCGGCACTGGTCACATTCGGGCTCGCCGGCGATGGATCTGCTGCTGCAACGGGGCAGCGACGCGATGGAAGCGGGCGACTGGCAGGTGGCGGTCGAGCATTTTTCGGCGTTGATCGATCATGCGCCGGAATTCGCGGAAGCTTGGAACGCGCGCGCCACCGCCTTCTACATGATAGGCGAGTATTCCCTCGCCATCGCCGACATCGAGCGGGTGCTCGCGCTCAATCCGCGGCATTTCGGAGCGCTGTCCGGGCTTGCGGTCATGCTCGAGGCGATGGACGAGGACGCGCTTGCGCTGAAGGCGCACCGTGCCGCGCACGCTATTCATCCGCATCGACCGGAGGTTGCACGTGCGATCGAGCGTCTCGAGCGCGAGACCGGCGGCATCGAGCTTTAATCACCCGGAGATCATATCCGCATCATGCCCCTCGACGTCGACGCCCGCGTTTTCGCGGTCCTCGGGCCGACCAACACCGGCAAGACCCATTACGCGATCGAGCGCATGCTTGCTCACCGGACGGGCGTCATCGGCCTGCCGCTCCGGCTGCTCGCGCGCGAGGTCTATGACCGTATCGTCGCGCTACGCGGACCCTCGGTG
>CAYMOD010000217.1:0-1228 GCA_964391945.1 uncultured Rhodobacterales bacterium
TTCGGCGCGGGCCGCCACCGGCGACGGCCGCGGCTTCTTGCCGCGACCGGCGGGGCGCGGCGGTTGGGTGTAGACGGCGACGATCCCGTGTCCCGCCGCATGCAATGCCTCGAGCGCCGGTACCGCGAAATCGGGCGTGCCCATGAAGACGATGCGCATGGCGGGCAGCGCGGAGCTCAGGCCCGCGCCCTCTCCTTCTTCAGCTTCTTCATGCGGTTGGTGATCATCGTGCGTTTCACCGAACCGAGATAGTCGATGAAGAGCCGGCCGCGCAGATGGTCGATCTCGTGCTGGGCGCAGGTGGCCCAGAGCCCGTCGAACTCCTCCTCCCGCGCATTGCCGTCGAGGTCGAGCCAGCGGACGCGGACGCGGGCGGGGCGGGTCACCTCCTCGTAGGTCTCGGGGATCGAGAGGCAGCCTTCCTCGTGGATGTTCATCTCCTCGGAGGTCCAGGTGATCTCCGGGTTGACGAGCACCATCGGGTGCGGCTCCTCCTCCTGGTCGGAGCAGTCCATCACGAAGACCCGCTTCATCACGCCCACCTGCGGCGCGGCGAGGCCGACACCGGGTGCCTCGTACATCGTCTCGAGCATGTCGGTGGCGAGGCGGCGGATCTGGTCGTCGATTTCCGGCACGGCTTCGGCGGCGCGGCGCAGGCGTGGGTCAGGATGGATGAGGATGGAGCGCAGGCTCATGGCAGGGGAGATATTGGATGGGGCGGACGGCGGCAAGATGCGGCAAGATCATGTCGAGTTGCGGCGGGCGGTGTTGTCGCTGCCGGTAACGGCCAATAGACTCGCTCCCTTGGGCGGGCACCGGATCAGGATAGGAGCCACAACGACCATGGACACAGCGCACCTCGCGCAGGCGACGGTCAGGACGGCGAAGGCCAAGGGTTACCTCCAGCAACTCTGCAAGCACTTCGGCCACAAGATCCCCGTTGAATTCGACGAGCGGCAGGGCCGGATCGTGTTTGCCTGGGGGGTCTGCGACCTCGCGGCGCCGGAAGAGGTGGAGGTCCTGACGCTGCGCGCCAGCGCCGGGAATGCCGAAGACCTCGCGAAGGTTGAGAACGTGATGGCGGACCATCTCGCGCGCTTTGCCTTCCGCGAGGAACTGGAGATCAACTGGACTCCGGCCTGAGGCAGCGGACAGGTCCGACAGCGGAGCCTGGATTCCTGATACCGCTTCCCGCTGGATGAACTCGACGAAGGCATGATGCGGTAAC
>CAYMOD010000217.1:1328-4377 GCA_964391945.1 uncultured Rhodobacterales bacterium
AGGAATAAGATCGCGGGTTGCACCTGCGGCCACGGTGGATAGCTTGGCGACGCGTTCAGGAGGATTGCGCCCCATGTTCGATTTCGACCGTCCCGTGGACCGCCGCGGCACCCATTGCGCGAAGTGGGACATGATGGAGGCCACCTACGGCGTGTCCCCGGCAGAGGGCCTGCCGATGTGGGTGGCGGACATGGATTTTCCCGCCCCGCCCGCGGTCAACGCGGCGCTGATGGAGGCGGCGCGGCATGGCGTGCACGGTTATTTCGGAGATGATCGCGACTATCACGAAGCGATCACCGGCTGGATGGCGCGGCGGCACGGCTGGGAGGTCGATCCGGAATGGATCTCGACCACGCACGGCCTCGTCGCGGCGACCGCGCTCTGCGTGCAGGCGTTCTCGCATCCCGGCGAAGGGGTGATCCTGTTCACGCCGGTCTATCATGCGTTTGCGCGGGTGATCCGGGCGAACGCGCGGGTGGTGGTGGAGAGCCGGCTCGTGGCCGAGGACGGCCGCTACCGGATGGATCTCGCCGCGCTCGAGGCGCGGCTGACGGGGCGGGAACGGATGGTGATCTGGTGCTCGCCACATAATCCGGGAGGCCGTGTCTGGGACCGCGGGGAACTGGTCGCGCTTGCCGGGTTCTGCGCGCGCAACGACCTGCTCCTGATCTCGGACGAGGTGCACCACGACCTCGTCTTCCCCCCGCACCGCCATGCGCCGATGCCGCTCGCGGCGCCGGAGATCGTGGACCGGCTGGTGATGCTGACCTCGGCGAGCAAGAGTTTCAACATCGCCGGCGGCCATATCGGCAATGCGATCATCCCCAACCGCCGGCTCAAGGCGCGGTTCCGCGCTGCGCTTGCCGCCGCCGGGTCGTCACCGAACCACCTCGGCGTGCTGATGGCGACGGCAGCCTATGCGGAGGGAGACGCGTGGATCGACGCGCTCGTGCCCTATATCGCGGAGAATGCGCGGATCTTCGACGACGGCGTCAGCGCCATCCCCGGCCTGCAGGCGATGCCGCTCGAGGCAACCTATCTTGCCTGGGTGGATTTCGAAGGGACCGGGATGAGCCCTCGGGAGTTCATCGCGCGCGTCGAGCACGAGGCGCGGATTGCCGCCAACCACGGCGCGACCTTCGGTGCAGGCGGCGAGACGTTCCTGCGGTTCAACCTCGCCACGACGCGGGCCCGCGTCGTGGAGGCGGTCGAGCGGCTCGGCCGGGCCTTCGCGGATCTTCAGTAGCGCGGGGGCCGAATGCCGGCGCCGCGGCCCGTCACCGCGTTTGCACTTCGCGCGCGCGCGCCCTATCACCCGGGATATCACAGGCAACCTCAGCGAGGATCCCATGAGCTTCATCGTCCAGCCGCAGCCGCCCGCCCGCCCGAACCGCTGCCAGCTCTTCGGACCGGGGTCGCGGCCCGAACTCTTCGAGAAGATGGCGAAGTCGGCGGCGGACGTGGTCAACCTCGACCTCGAGGACAGCGTCGCGCCGGACGACAAGATCACGGCCCGCAAGAACGTCATCCAGGCGATCAACGACATCGACTGGGGCAAGAAGACGGTCTCGGTCCGGATCAACGGCCTCGACACCCCCTACTGGGTGCGCGACGTCGTCGATCTGATGGAACAGACGAACGGCCGGCTCGACCTCATCATGATCCCGAAGGCGGGTAATGCGAAGGACGTCTATGCGGTCGATGCGATGGTCTCGGCGATCGAGGCCGAGAAGGGACGCGAGAAGCAGCTCGGGTTCGAGGTGATCATCGAGACGGCGGCGGGGCTTGCCCATGTCGAGGAGATCGCGGCGTCAAGCCCGCGGATGCAGGCAATGAGCATCGGCCCGGCCGATTACGCGGCGTTCATGGGGATGCAGACGACAGCGATCGGCGGCACCCAGGCGAACTACTACATGCTCGAGGACAAGCGCGAGGACGGAGGCGAGCGGGCGCGGCACTACGCCGATCCGTGGCACTACCCGACCGTCGCCATCGTCGCCGCCTGCCGCACGCACGGGCTCCTGCCGGTCGACGGGCCGTTCGGCGATTTCTCCGATCCGGACGGGTTCCGGGCGCAGGCGCTGCGCTCGGCCGCCCTCGGCATGGTCGGCAAGTGGGCAATCCACCCGCGCCAGGTCGAGATGGCGAACGAGGTCTTTACCCCGTCTGAACAGGCAGTCTCCTACGCCCGCCGCGTCCTCGATGCGATGGAGGAGGCAAAGCGCGGCGGCGCGGGCGCGGTCGCGCTCGATGGCAAGCTGATCGATCTCGCCTCCATCCGCCAGGCCGAGGTAATCGTGAAACAGGCGGAGATGATCTCGGCCGGCTGACGGTCTCCACCCGGCGCCCGTAGCGCCGGGTATTCCCTGCAGGGCCGGCTACGGCGGCACGCCAGACGAGGGATGGACGGCGCGATTCCGTCAGAAAGCAGGGTTGCGCAGGGGGCGCGAGTGCCGGTTTGCAACGCGGACGGGCGCCGAAATGGCAAGCTTCGGCAAGAAAGTGATCGCGATCCATGGCTGCGGCGCAATTTTCTGCGCGATCGGGTGTTGACGTCGTGCTCTGGGGTGCATATTCCCCATCCCACGTTGGAGGACACGCATGAACATGCTCGTAGCAATTCGAGGAAGGCGCTGAACCCGGCCGCATGACGCGACCGCGGCAATGGCGCCATGACCCCCTGACGGGGGTTTTTTTGTGGCTGGAGCCGGGCGCAGATGCCCGGGCGGCAAGAAACCGGGGAAGCCCCGGCAATGCAGGAAGCCGGGGACCCCGGCACGAGAGCGGAGAGAAGTACAATGTCTCGGCCCATGACCGGAGCGCAGATCGTCATCAAGGCCCTGAAGGATCAGGGCGTGGACACCATCTTCGGCTATCCGGGCGGGGCGGTGCTTCCGATCTATGACGAGATCTTCCAGCAATCCGCCGTCCGGCACATCCTTGTCCGCCACGAACAGGGGGCAGTCCATGCCGCCGAGGGCTATGCCCGCTCGACCGGGAAGCCCGGCGTCGTCCTCGTCACCAGCGGACCCGGCGCCACCAACGCCAT
>CAYMOD010000218.1:0-4355 GCA_964391945.1 uncultured Rhodobacterales bacterium
CAGCCTTTGCCATCAGGTCGGCGGTCGCCGGCGCCACCACGACGAGGTCGGCGCTGCGGGAAAGCTCGATATGGCCCATCTCCGCCTCGGCGGTCAGGTCGAAGAGTGTCTCGTGCACCGCCTTGCCGGTAAGCGCCGAGAGCGAGAGTGGCGTCACGAATTCGCGCCCGGCGGCGGTGAGGACCGGCGCGGTGCGCCCGCCCGCCTTCGCGATCAGGCGGATGAGTTCGAGACTCTTGTAGGCGGCGATCCCGCCGCCGACGATCAGGAGAATCCGCCGATTCTCGAGGGTCATGGTGCACGGCACCTCATGTGCTCCGGGATATTGCTGCCCATGGGTGTAGGTGGCTATGCTTGCGCTGGCAAGCGACCGACCGGCTGCGGGTCCCGAGCTGTCGATTCGGTTCGTCATGCCCTGCTTTTTCACATCGGCGTGAAATCGCTCATGTAACCCCTATATGCGTATTGCGATTTGCAGAAATTTATGCCGAGTCCAGGCCGCGATGAATGAGTTGATAAGCAAGCAGTTGATATCGTGTCTCTATCGTCGCAGATATCACAATTCTGCATGACGCCCTCTTCACAACGTCTGCTTGTAAAATAATCATTGCCAAGCAGGCTGAAACGATGATTAAAGTAAGTCATGATCGTATCACCCAGCGATCATCTAGCACCGGCGACCTGCACCCCACCCCACACACAACAGGTCGTTGTGGTTGCGAAAGGCGGGTGTCCTTAACCCAGGGACACCCGCCGGTTCAACCACCGAAGACTGCGGATATTCATCCTGGCTTCATGAGCCGGTCCGGGCCGGATCCGGCGGCTGAAGCGAGTTCGAAACAGGTGAACCCGTCCCTGGCCCGGAACGCGCGGCCAGTCAGCAGGGGCGCGCCCGGTCCGATGCAATCGGATCGGAAAGCGCTCCAGACCCGCCCTCAATCGTCGAGGTGGCGGGCTTCGTCGATCAGCATGATCGGAATGCCGTCCTGGATCGGGAATGCCCGGCCGGCGCCGCGCGAGATCAGCTCCTGTCGCTCCGAGTCGTAGACGAGCGGGCCTCCGGTTATCGGGCAGACGAGGAATTCGAGCAGCCTGCGGTCGATGATGGCACCGGCAGGCTCCCCAACCGGATCTGCGCCGTCTTTCCGCTCCGGATCGTCGTTCATTGTACAACCTCCCCGTCACCGCCCGAGCGGAGAGCGAACTCCATCAGTGTCACGAGCGTCTCGCGCCGCGTGGGGAGCGTCGGCGCCTCCAGAAGCGCCTGCTTCTCCTCCGGATCGAACGGGCAGAGCATGGAGAGCGCATTGACGAGAAGCTCCGGCTCGGCCCGCCGGAGCGAATCCCAGTCGGAGTTCAGCTGCGCCGACGCGAAGAAGCGGGCGAGGACCGCGAGGAACGCTTCCCGGTCGAAACCTTCGTCGCGCTCGGGCCGGCCGAGGTCGCGCTCGAAGCTTTCCCAGGCGATTCTCGCCCGCAGGTAGGGCGAGAATCCGTCCTGCAACTCGCCGAGGCGGAAACGGCTCACGCCGTGGAGCGTGATGAGGTAGCGGCCGTCCTCGGTCTCCTGAAGGCTCGTCAGCCGGCCGGCGCAGCCGATCTGGTGCAGCCGTTCGGAGCCCCGTCCCTCCGGTATCGCCACGGGCTGGATCATCCCGATCAGCCGGTGCTCGGTCTTCAGCGTGTCGTCGAGCATCGCGAGATAGCGCGGCTCGAAGATGTTGAGCGGCAGCCGTGCCCGCGGCAGGAGGAGCGCCCCCGGAAGCGGGAAGACCGGGATCACGTCCGGCAGGTCCGGGAGGGAGAACTTCCGTGCCATCTCAATCCGCTGCTGCGGGCGTCCGCCCCATCGCCATCAGGAGAAGATCAGGGACGACAGGCGCCGGCGCCCCTTCTGCGCGACTTCGCTTTTCGGTCCGAGGCTGTCGAAGATCTTGAAGAGCTGGGTTCTGGCGGCACTGTCGTTCCATTCGCGATCGCGCCGGAAAAGCTCGATCAGCTCCTCCACCGCCGCTTCCTCGTCCCCTTGGGCGACGAGGGCCATGGCGAGATCGTAGCGCGTCTGGTGATCGCCCGGATCGCGCTCGAGCCGCGCCCGGAGGTCGCGGGCATCGCCGGCATTCGCGGCTTCGTCGGCAAGCGCGATCTGGGCCTCGACCGAGGTGATGACCGGGTCCCCCGCCTTGTCCTGCGGCACGAGGGTCAGGACGCCGCGCGCCTTCTCGGCCTCGCCAAGGGCAAGATGGCAGCGCGCGAGACCGGCGATCGCGCGCAGGTTCTCCCGTTCCTCGTCCAGGACCGCGGAATAGACCTGCGCCGCGTCGGTCGCGGCCCCCTCCGCGAGCATCGTGTCCGCCTGATCGAGCGCCGCCCCGAGCCCGTCGTCCTCGCCGCCGCCACCCATCGCGACCAGCCGGTCGATGAACTGCTTGATCTGGCTCGCCGGCAGCGCGCCCTGGAAGGCATCGACCGGCTGACCGTTAACGAAGCCGTAGACGGTGGGGATCGACTGCACCCGGAGCTGCGAGGCGATCATCTGGTTCTGGTCGACGTCGATCTTCACGAGCCTGACCTTGCCGCGGGCCTCGCGCACTGCCTGTTCAAGCGCGGGGGTCAGCGTCTTGCACGGCCCGCACCACGGCGCCCAGAAATCGACGATGACCGGCACCTTCACCGAGGCATCGATCACGTCGGCCATGAACGTGGCTTCGCTGCCGTCCTTGATCAGCCCGTCGTCACTGGCGGCTGCGACTTTCAGCTCCATGTGCGGATCTCCATATCTCCTGCCGGAACGCCGGCTTCCCGGCCGGTGCTCACACGCGATGTTGCAGGACTAGGTGGGGTACTCCACCTTGAGCGTCAAGCGCAACGCACCCCGGCCTTCGTGCCCGCCGCGATCGCCGCCTCGAGTGCGGCGTGGCGCACGAGGAAATCGGCCTTGACCGTCGCCGGCGGCCGGAGCGGCAGCGGCATGCCAGCGAGTTCGGCAGGTTTCGGCCGGCCGAAGATCCGGTCGGCCTCGGCCTCCGAGAACCCGGCGAGCCGCACCGCCTCGAGCCACGCCGAGATCCGGTCGGCACGCTTGATCGCCGTGCGGACCGGCGCCGGCAGTTGCACGGGAAGGCCGAAACGCAGCCGGATCGCCGTCTCGAGGCGGCGATCGAGTGCCGCGTAATCGGCGCCGATCGCGTCCTTCACCGGCGAGATCATGTCGCCGATCACGTATTCCGGGGCGTCGTGCAGGAGTGCCGCCATCTGCCAGCGCGGATCGGGGCGCGGGGACAGGCGCATAAAGAGGCTTTCGACCAGAAGCGAATGCTCCGCCACCGTGAACGGATGTTCGCCGGTCGTCTGCCCGTTCCAACGGGCGACGAAGGCGAGTCCGTGCGCGATGTCCTCGATCTCGATATCGAGCGGCGACGGATCGAGCAGGTCGAGCCGCCGCCCCGAAAGCATCCGCTGCCATGCCCGTCGTTTCGCTGCCGCCATGCGCTGACCTCCTCGGTATCTGACCTCCTCGGTATCCTCCTGTCATTCCGTTGCGTACCCGGCAAGGGTGAAGGCCCGCCAGCCATCGCCGGCCCCCAGGAACGGGCGGCGGGACGGACGGCGGGACCGGCTTCTCGCACGCCATGCGCACTCGTCATGGTCCAGGTGCGGGCTGTGGGAGGGGCCATGTCTCCCTTGCCGAGGCACCGGCGTGACTTTAGAGCAGAGCGGATGCGGATTCTCTTTCTCGGGGATGTCGTCGGCCGCTCCGGCCGCAATGCACTCGCGGCGCGCCTGCCGGCGCTCCGGCGCGAATGGGCGCTCGATTTCGTCGTGGTGAATGGCGAGAATGCCTCCGGCGGCATGGGGCTCACGCGTGCACATGCGGCCGATCTCTTCGCCGCCGGCGCCGACTGCCTGACGCTCGGAGATCACGCCTTCGACCACAAGGAGATGATCACGCACGTCCAGGAGGAGCCGCGCATCCTGCGGCCGCTGAACTTCGCCAAGGCCGCGCCCGGGCGCGGCGCACGGATGTTCGAGGCCGCGGGCAAGCGGGTCTTCGTCGCTCAGGTGCTCGGGCAGGTGTTCATGAAGCGCCCGTTCGACGATCCCTTCTCCGCGATCGACGCGGCGCTCGGAACGGCGCCGCTCGGCGGGCGCGCCGATGCCGTGATCGTCGATGTGCATGCCGAGGCGACATCCGAGAAGATGGCGCTCGGCCACTGGTGCGATGGCCGCGCGACGCTGGTCGTCGGCACGCACACCCATGTCCCGACCGCCGACACCCGGATCCTTTCGGGCGGCACGGCCTACCAGTCCGACGCCGGCATGTGCGGCGACTACGACAGCGTGATCGGCATGGA
>CAYMOD010000219.1:0-2525 GCA_964391945.1 uncultured Rhodobacterales bacterium
CCACCTCGTCGGGGCCGAGGAGTTTCAGAAGTCCGGTGGTCGCCGCCACGGCGGCATTCTCCGGGTTGCGGCCGGTGGCGAAGGCGTTCGGCTGGTCGCTCTGGATGATGAAGACCTTCGGCATCGGCAGGTCGGCATTCTGCGCGAGCCGGGCGATCATGTCGTGGAATTCGGGCATCGAGGCGCGTGTCACCGGCTGGGCATTGTGCATCCGCAGCACGGCCTTGTCGGAGTTCCAGAACGCCCAGGCATTGGTGGCGAGCGCGAAGAGGAAGGCGATCGCCATGCCGCCGGTGCCGCCGAGGAGATAGCCCACGCCCATGAAGAGCGCGGTCAGCGCCGCGAGCAGCAGCGTCGTCTTGAAATAGTTCATCCGCCCGACCCCTTTCCCCTGGGCTCGCCGCGCCCTAATATGGCCATCATGACCGATCCGGAATATAGGCCGACGGCCAGGGACGAAAAAGAGGCGCGGATCGCCGCCGCCGCCCGGCGCGCGCTTGCCGAGGCGCAGACCCGCCGCGCCGCCGCGGAATCCCTGGCGATGCCGCGTGAACTCGGCGGCCGCGACGGTCCCGAACCGGTCCGCTACGGCGATTACGAGATCGGCGGTATCGCCTGCGATTTCTGAACTGCTCCACGGGCGGGAATGGCGGGGAACCAGCTGGCGCGGTGCGGGTTCGTGGTCGCCTGATCCTGCTGGAATCTGGTATCGGACTTCATGAAACGTCCTTCGGGCGTCTGCTCCAGGTCCAGCGCGTTTGCTCCATGTCATGGAGTGGTCGTGTCTTCGAGCCGCAAAAGTGGTACCCGCTTTCGCTGAAAAGGCTCTAACGCAATCTTAAGGGCTGCGGGCGTCATCTGCGCTATAGTGCATGCGGACGATGACGGTGCTGCGCCATCCGGATTGCCGGTAACGAACGGGCGGGGGATGCCGATCGAGACGATTCATCCGGTGATCCTGTGCGGCGGTTCCGGGACGCGGCTCTGGCCGCTCTCCCGCAGAAGCTTTCCCAAGCAGTTCGCGCGGGTACTCGGGACGGCGAGCCCGTTTCAGGAGACGGTTTCGCGTCTGGCGGCGCCGGGGTTTCAGCCGCCGGTGGTGATCACCGGCGCGGAGTTCCGCTTCATCGTCGCCGAGCAGGTGGGCGCGCTCGGCCGTAGCGCCGGCCGCATCCTGATCGAGCCTGCGGGGCGCAACACCGGTCCCGCCGTGCTTGCCGCTTCCCTGCTTCTGGCGGAAGAGGACCCGGAGGCGCTCCTGCTCGTCTGTCCCTCCGATCATGCGATCGCGGACGGCGCCGCCTTCCGGGCCGCCGTCCGCGCCGGTATCGCCGCCGCGCGGGAAGGGCGGCTCGTGACCTTCGGGATCGTGCCGACGCGGGCCGAGACCGGGTTCGGCTATCTCGAGCTTGAGGAGCCGCTGGCGGACGGTGCGGCGGAACCCCTGCAAGCGCGCGCGATGCCGCTGCGCGGCTTCGTGGAGAAACCCGATGCCGCTCGCGCCGCCGCCATGCTCGCGGATGGGCGCCATCTCTGGAACAGCGGCATCTTCCTCTTCACCGCCGGCGCGATCGCCACGGCGTTCGAGGCGCATCAGCCCGCGCTCGTCTGGCATGTCCGGCGCGCACTGGCGCGGGCCGAGACCGACCTTGCCTTCCTCCGCCTCGATCCCGAGGCCTGGGAGGGGGCGGCCGGCATCTCCATCGACTATGCCGTCATGGAGAAGGCGGAGAATCTGGCCGTCGTTCCCCTCGGTGTCGAGTGGTCGGACCTCGGCTCCTGGGATGCCATCGCCCGGCAGATGGAGGCCGACGAGCGGGGCAACACCCTCTCCGGCGCGGCGCGCGCGCTCGATTGCGACGGGAGCCTGCTCAGGAGCGAGAGCGAGGGTCAGGTTCTGGTCGGGCTCGGCCTGCGCAACATCGCCGCGATCGCGATGAAGGACGCGGTGCTGGTCGCCGATCTCGCGCAGGGACAGCGCGTTGGCGAGGCGGTCGCGATCCTGCGTGAGGAAGGCGTCGCACAGGCGGCGGACTTCCCGCGATGCCATCGGCCCTGGGGCTGGTACGAGCAGCTCGCCATCGGGCACCGCTTTCAGGTCAAGCGCATCATGGTGCATCCGGGCGGCATCCTGTCGCTCCAGTCCCATGTCCATCGCGCCGAGCATTGGGTCGTGGTCGAGGGCACGGCCCGGGTCACGATCGGCGAACACGTCCGGCTCCTGACGGAGAACGAATCCGTCTATGTGCCCCTGGGCGAGGTGCATCGGCTGGAGAATCCCGGGAAGGTGGACCTGCATCTCGTCGAGGTGCAGTCGGGAAGCTATCTCGGCGAAGACGACATCACCCGCTACGAGGATGTCTATGCGCGGCGGTGAGACAGCAAGACTGTCTGCGTCGGCCATCCGAGAGCGAGGGTAATGCGAAGGGAAAGTTCATGCGTACGTGGTTAACGATCATGGTAACGGGTGCACGGGTTTCAGTTCTTGCGGGGGCTGCGCCTGCCGCTGCCCGATCTACCCTCGA
>CAYMOD010000219.1:2625-4344 GCA_964391945.1 uncultured Rhodobacterales bacterium
CCCGCCATCAGATCAGAGGGCGCGCGGGCGCCGGAACCTGCGACGAGGACGCGCAAGCTGCTCCGCGAACCCGATCACCGCCGGCAGGCGCCGGGTGAGCCGGGCCGTTCCCCGCGAGGCGCCCGCGTTCCGCATCCCGGGAGTGGCCGCGCGGTGCCCCCTGAGCTACAACTCCGGCCAACGCCCTGATTGTTTCCGGACATGCGCCATGACTGCCCAGGAGGTCTCCGCGTGAGGCTTAGCCGCGAGACGCCGCCGACCATCCTCACGCTCGTCGTTCTTGCGGGGGTGGGCGCGCTCAACATGAACATGCTGCTGCCGTCGCTGCCGAGCCTGGCTGCGCATTTCGACGCGGATTACGGCGTGGTCGCGCTCGCCGTTTCGGCTTATCTCGCGGTCACCGCGGCGATCCAGCTCCTGCTCGGGCCGCTCTCCGACCGGTTTGGCCGCCGGCCGGTCGTGCTCGGCTCGCTGGCGATCTTTCTGGTGGCGACGGTCGGCTGCCTCGTGGCGACGAATATCGTCGTGTTCCTGTTCTTCCGGCTGATGCAGGCGACGGTGGCCTCGGGGATGGTGCTGTCGCGGGCGATCGTGCGCGACATGGTCCCCGCGAGCGAGGCGGCGAGCATGATCGGCTACGTCACCATGGGCATGTCGCTGATGCCGATGGTGTCGCCGATCCTCGGCGGGTTCCTCGACGAGACATTCGGCTGGGAGGCGGTCTTCGTCGCCACCCTGCTCGTGGGGGTGTTCGCGACCTGGCTGATGTGGGCCGACCTCGGCGAGACCAATCTCAACCGGTCGGCAAGTTTCGCGGCGCAGTTCCGGACCTATCCCGAACTCGCGCGCTCGCGCCGGTTCTGGGGCTACGCGGCGGCGACGTCCGGCGCTTCGGGGGCGTTCTTCGCCTTTCTCGGCGGTGGGCCTTGGGTGGCGAGCGTCGTCCTTGGCATGTCGCCGGCGACGCTC
Organism: uncultured Rhodobacterales bacterium; assembly: GCA_964391945.1. GTDB lineage: Bacteria > Pseudomonadota > Alphaproteobacteria > Rhodobacterales > Rhodobacteraceae > Amaricoccus. The sequence goes on from CAYMOD010000219.1 coordinate 3,595, forward strand.
GGCTTCTACTTCGGCTTCATCGCCATCGGCTACATGACCGGCAACTTCCTGTCCGGGCGCTTCGCCTCGTCGGTCGGGATGAACCGGATGATGTTCTTCGGCGGCATCGTCGCGACGGCGGGCCTCGGGCTTTCGCTGCTGCTGTTCGCGCTCGGGCTGGCGACGCCGCTCACCTTCTTCGGCTCGATCATGTTCGTCGGGGTGGGGAACGGGCTCCTGCTGCCGAGCGCCAATGCCGGCCTCGTCTCGGTGCGCCCGCATCTGGCCGGCAGCGCCTCGGGCCTCGGCGGTGCGCTGACGATCGGGGCGGGCGCGGCGCTTGCCTCGCTCGCCGGGGTGCTGCTCGCCCCGGAGACCGGCGCCTGGCCGCTCCTCGTCATCATGTTCCTGTCGTCGCTCTTCAGCGTCGTCGCGACGATCTATGTCATCCGCGTGGCGAAGAGCATCCCGCCTGAGGGTGGCGTGCCCCGCCGGCGGTCCTGATCCAGCGCGCGCTGCGCGGCCGGTTGAAAGGCGAGGGTGAGCAGGGGTTCCAGCGTGAAAGCCCCTCTGGCGAACCGATGAGGCAGCCTGATCGGAACCTGGCTGATCGCAAGCGTATGACTGCCGGGGATCAGGAGGATCGGGCGGTGCGGTCCGGGAGCGGGGTCGGATCGGCCGGGTAGGGATCGGGATCGGCGGCGGCACGGAAGGCGTCGCAGCCGGGGTCGATCCGCGTCTCCGGCTGGATCGGCGTCCGGGTGCGGAAGG
>CAYMOD010000220.1:0-4344 GCA_964391945.1 uncultured Rhodobacterales bacterium
CCGCAGGAGAAACACTCGTGACCGCCCGCTGTGCCAACCGGTCAGATCCCGCGTCTCGGATCAGCATCATCATCAACAATTACAACTACGCCCCTTTTGTTGAAAACGCGGTGGAGAGCGCGCTCGCCCAGCACCATCCGTGGATGGAGACGGTGGTTGTTGACGATGGATCGACGGACGGATCACGGCGCGTCCTCGAGCGGTTCCGCGGCAAGGCGAGGCTCGTCTTTCAGCAAAATGGCGGTCAGGCGGCGGCGATCAATGCCGGCGTGCGCGCGAGCAGCGGCGAGATCATCTGCTTTCTCGATGCTGACGACTGGTGGACGACGCACAAGGCAGAGACCGTCGCGGCCGCGTTCGCGGCCGATCCGCGCGTCGTCCTCGTCTACCACCGGCTACAGCCCGTCCAGGACGGCAGGCCTGCCTCCAGGCCGATCCCCCGCAGCCTGTGCGCAGGCGATCTCGCCCCGCGGATGGCGCGCTCGGCCGGATGGTGGCCGTTCCCGATGACCTCCGCCATCGCTGTGCGCCGTTCCGCCTGGGAAACCATCGGCGACATCCCGGAGAGATTCCGGATCTCGGCGGATGCCTGGCTGGTGGGGATCTATCCCTTTGTCGGCCGCGTCGCCGCCCTGCCCGAGGCGTTGGGCTCCTACCGCCTCCATGGCAGCAACAACTGGACCCGGGACGAGGACGCCCGTGTCCTCGTGCGGAACATGCGCCACTGGGAAGCAACGCTGGATGTGACCAACGCCTTCCTCGCCCGGCGCGGCATCGACGCACGCCTCGATCTTCGTGACCACCTGCCCCACCGGATCGCGACCGCGCGCCTCGGCGGAGTCGACGGCGCGGGCCGGCTCGGCCTCGCGCTGGCGGCACTGCGCTTCGCGGGCGAGCCCAACCCGGTGCGGCGGCTTCGCGACGGCCTGCGCCTGCTACGCGACCTGCCGCCCCGGGGCATCCAAGTCGAGGTATAGGCGATGAGCCGCGTCCGCCGATCAGTGCTGTTCTCGGCCCTCGACCGCTACGCGACGCAGATGCTTCTGATCGGGATCACGGCGGTCATGGCGCGCGTGCTGACTCCGGAGGAAACCGGCCTCTACCTCGTTGCCTTCGCCTTTATCCTGCTTGCCGACAATTTCCGGGCCTTCGGTACCGGTGTCTACATCCTGCAGGCCCAGGAACTGCGCCGGGAGGATGTGCGATCCGCCTTCACCCTGACCTTGCTGGTGTCGCTCGGGCTTGGCGCCGCGATCTTTTCCGGTGGGGACTTCATCGCGGCCGTCTATGGCGAACCGGGTCTTGCGCCGCTGCTCCGGTTGGCCGCAATCGGGTTTCTGGCGGTTCCCTTCAGCGGCCCGATCCTTGCCCTGCTCCAGCGCGAACTCGCCTTCGACCGGGTCGCGGTCGTCAACCTGTCGGGAGCCGTGGTCGGCTCTGCCCTGACCATCGTCCTTGGTATCGCGGGCTTTGGCGCGGCGAGCTACCTCTGGGGATTCGTCGCGCAGGCCTTCGTGGTCGCGCTTATCTGCCTCGCGTTGCGCCCGGCGTTCTGGATCTTCCGCCCCTGCTTCTCGGGGATGCAGCGCGTCGTCAGCTTCGGCACGATTTCCTCGGCGGTGACCCTCCTCAACATGGTGAGCGACCTCCTGCCACGCCTGGCGTTCGGAAAGCTCCTCGGGATGGATGCGGTCGGGCTCTACGGCCGGGCGGTCACCATCTGCCAGCTGCCCGACCGGGCGGTGGTCTCTGCCCTGCAGCCGGTCGTGCTGCCCGCGATGACCGATCGCGTCCGGGCGGGAGGCGATCTGAAGACGGTCTACCTGCGCGGTCATGCGCTGATGTCCGGCGTGCAATGGCCGGCCCTCGTGATGCTCGCGATCATGGCCGAGCCGGTCGTGCGGGTGCTGCTCGGCCCGCAGTGGGGGGAGACGGTACCGCTTGTCCGCATCATCGCGCTCGCCAACATGGCGCTCGCCCCGGCCTTCATGACGTTTCCGGTTCTGGTGGCCTCGGGCCGCATCCGCGATACGCTTATCTCCACCCTGATCAGCCTGCCGCCCTCGATGCTGATCGTCATCCATGCCGCGACGATCAGCCTCGAAGCCGTAGCGGCTTCGCTGTTCCTGACCGCGCCGCTGCAGATGTTCGTGGCACTCGCATTTGTGCGAAGGGCGATCGGCCTCGACTGGGGTGAACTCCTCGCTGCGTCGCGCGCGAGCCTCGGGGTCACCTTCGGCACGGCGTTGATACCGACATCGATGGTGTTCGCCTGGGGGGGAGCCCTCCCTTGGTACGCCAGCATCTTGGCTCTGTCAGGGGCCGCGCTCGGCTGGGTTGCGGCCCTGATCCTGACCCGGCATCCGATCCGGAACGAGATCACGCAGCTTGCGCGGATCATGCGCGCGCGGGTCGCGACCAGGAAGCAGGCGACACTCGAGGCCGGGTGATCCGACGGCCGGTCGGACGCGATGCCGATGGGCTACGCCATACGGACCGATTCTGCATCCGTCGTACCAGAGCGCATGGAGTCGGAAGCACGCGCCGCAAGACGGCGCGGGGACCGGAGCGACCGGGGTCGGAGCCCCTCCACTCTCCGGGCTCCTCTCCAAAGGAACAGGGCAGAAACATCCAAAAGGGGTAGTCCAGCCGCTCCTATGGACAGGGGCTTGCCACCGGACACCACCTTTTTCCGGGCTGAGGCCACGTTACGGAGCGTGGCAGCGTCGGCGCGTGAACATCGAGAGGCTTTTCCCGTGCCAATAGATTCCTGCGTGATCGGCAAGGACGTTTCGATCCGCTACCCGGATCTCGTCAATCTTTATGGCTGCGAGATCGGTGAAGGCAGCCAGATCGGCCCCTTTGTCGAGATCCAGAAGAACAGCCGCGTCGGTGCCCGATGCAAGATTTCGTCGCACTCGTTCATCTGCGAGGGCGTCTCCATCGAGGACGAGGTGATGGTCGCGCACGGCGTCATGTTCACCAACGGGCTGTTTCCCCGGGCCACGAATCCCGACGGCTCGCTCCAGCGCGATGGCGACTGGGAATGCACGCCGACGCTGGTCCGGTCCGGGGCGTCGATCGGCTCCAACACCACCATCGTCTGCGGCGTCACGATCGGCCGGGAAGCCCTGGTCGGCGCCGGCGCGGTGGTGACGCGCGACGTTCCCGACCATGCGATCGTCGCCGGCAACCCGGCACGGGTGATCGGCGACGTCCGCAACCGCGCCGAGATCCGGGAGGAGCATCCGAACCGGCTCCGCCGCGAACCGGTAGTCGCCCCGGTGGCACCATGATCGGCGCGGCGATCATCGGCTACGGATACTGGGGCCCCAACCTCGCTCGGGCCGCTTCCGAATCCGGCCTGTTCTCCATTGAGGTGATTGCCGATCAGTCTGCGCCGGCCCTCGAACGGGCAGCACGGCGTCACCCGGGCGCGCGCCTCGTCCGCAACTGGCGGGAGGCGATCGCGGAGCCCGGCGTCGATGCCGTCCTGATCGCAACGCCGGTCAGTTCCCATTTCGAGATCGCGCTCGCGGCACTCAGGGAGGGAAAGCACGTCCTCGTCGAGAAGCCGATGACCGACGACATCGCGACCGCGGCGCGGCTGGTCGAGGAGGCTGCCCGGCGATGCCTCGTCCTGATGGTGGACCACACCTTCGTCTATACCGGCGCGGTGCGGAAGATTGCCGACCTCATGACTGCGGGCGAGATCGGCAGCGTCCATTACTACGATTCCACGCGGGTGAACCTCGGGCTGTTCCAGTCGGACGTCAACGTGATCTGGGACCTCGCGGTGCATGACTTCTCGATCATGGACCACCTGATCGAAGCGCAGCCGGTCGCAATCTCCGCGAGCGGGGCGGGCTTCCTCCCGGACGGTCCGGAAAGCATGGCCCATCTGTCGGTCTTCTTCGACAACGGCGCCATGGCGCATCTCAACGTCAGCTGGCTCGCGCCGGTGAAGATCCGCCAGACCGTGATCGGCGGCAGCCGGCGCATGGTGATCTACGACGACATGCAGACGAGCGAGAAGGTCAAGGTCTACGACCGCGGCGTGTCGCTTGTTCCCGAGCCAGCATCGCGCGAGCAGCGGATTTCCTATCGCATCGGCGACATGTTCGCTCCGGCGATTTCGGCGAAGGAGGCGCTGGTAACGGAGATGGAGGAATTTGCCCGCTGCATCGGCAGCGGTGTGAAGCCCCTGACCGATGGCGAGGCGGGCCTGCGGGTGGTGGAAATGCTCACTGCCGCCTCGCGCTCCATGGCGCTGCGCGGGCAGCCGATCGAGTTGCTGCCGGCGAGGATGGCCTCATGATCCCGTTCCTCGATCTGAAGACCCAG
>CAYMOD010000221.1:0-4331 GCA_964391945.1 uncultured Rhodobacterales bacterium
GACGCTGCTGGCGCGGCAGCATTACCACAACTTTGCCGAACGCTTCCGCGGCTTCCCGCTCCAGGTTCGTCAACTTTCGCGTTTCGTCCCGGCGAAGGAGGCCGCCGAGACCCGCGACGGCCTCTCCCGCGGCACGGTGGACATCGTCATCGGCACCCATGCCCTCCTCGCCAAGGCGATCCGTTTCAGGAATCTCGGCCTCCTCGTCATCGACGAGGAGCAGCATTTCGGCGTGAGCCACAAGGAACGGCTCAAGGAACTCCGCTCCGACGTCCATGTGCTGACGATGACCGCGACCCCGATCCCGCGCACGCTCCAGCTTGCGCTTTCGGGGGTTCGGGAGCTCTCGCTGATCGGTACGCCCCCCGTCGATCGCCTCGCCATCCGCACCTATGTCTCGGAATGGGACCCGGTGACCATCCGCGAGGCGCTCCTGCGCGAGCACTACCGCGGTGGCCAGTCGTTCTACGTCGTTCCCCGCATCGCCGATCTCCCGGCCGCCGAGGATTTCCTGCGCGAGCAGATGCCCGAGATCACCTTCGTCACTGCCCATGGCCAGATGGCGGCGAGCGAACTCGACAAGCGCATGAATGCCTTCTACGATGGTCAGTACGACGTGCTGCTTTCGACCACGATCATCGAATCCGGCATCGATATTCCGCGCGCCAACACCCTGATCGTCGAACGCGCCGACCTTTTCGGCCTCGCTCAGCTCTACCAGATCCGCGGCCGCGTCGGCCGGGCGAAACTCCGCGCCTATGCCTATTTCACCACCGAGCCGCGCAAGCGCCTGACCCCGCAGGCGGAGAAGCGCCTGCGCGTCCTCGGCTCGCTCGAAGGGCTCGGCGCCGGCTTCACGCTTGCATCGCAGGATATGGACATTCGCGGCGCCGGCAATCTGATCGGCGAGGAGCAGTCCGGACACATGCGGGAGGTCGGGTTCGAACTCTACCAGGAAATGCTCCAGGAGACGATCGCCAAGATCCAGGCGGGCGAGGTGGGAATCCCGGAGGACGACGACTGGAGTCCCCAGATCAACCTCGGCGTCGCCGTCCTCATCCCCGAGAATTATGTGCCCGACCTCGACGTTCGCCTCGGCCTCTACCGCCGCCTCTCGGGGCTGCAGAAGAAGGTCGAGATGGAAGGATTCGCGGCTGAGCTCATCGACCGTTTCGGCCCGCTGCCGAAGGAGGTCGAGACGCTGATGACCATCGTCAGGGTCAAGGCCTTCTGCAAACGCGCCGGTATCTTGAAGCTCGACGGTGGCCCCAAGGGGGCGACGGTGCAGTTCCACAACGACAAGTTCGCCAATCCCGCCGGCCTCGTGCAGTTCATCCAGGGCCAGAAGGGCCTTGCCCGGGTAAAGGACAACCGGATCGTCATCCGCCGCGACTGGAAGGACGATCGGGCGAAACTGCAAGGCGCCTTCGCCATCGCCCGCGATCTCGCTGTGCTCGCGCGCCCGGAGGCGAAGAAGGCGAAGACCGATACCGCGAAGCGGAGCCGCACACCGGCCTGAGCGAGATGGAATAGGGGCGCACCCGCTGCCGAGCGCGCCTCTGAACCGGCTGGATGGACCCGCCGCCCAGGGGCATTAGGATTCAGCCGGGTGGGCGCCGGTGCCGTGAATTGAACTGGGCGGACCGGGAAAGCGGGCTACCGCTCGGTGAATTTCAGCTCGATCCGCCGGTTGCTTGCCCAGGCCTCCGGTCCCGTGCCCGGATCGACCGGCTGATACTCGCCGAACCCGGTGGCAGCGAGGCGGTCGGGCGGCATGCCCTCCTCCTCGATCATGTAGCGCACGACCGAGAGGGCACGGGCCTGACTCAGTTCCCAGTTGTCGTCATAAGGCGACGTCGGCGAGACCGGCCGCATGTCGGTATGGCCATCGACCCGGAGCACCCAGTCAATCTCGTCGGGTATCTCGTCGGCGATCTCCCGGATTACCGCGGCGACCCGCGCGATCTGCTGCTGCCCCTCCGCCCCAAGAGAGGCCGAGCCCGGCGCGAACAGCACCTCCGACTGGAACACGAAACGGTCGCCCACCACCTGCACGCCTTCGCGATCGCCGAGGATCTCCCGCATCCGTCCGAAGAACTCCGAACGATAGCGCGCGAGATCCTGCGCCTCGGCCTCGAGCCGCTCGCGCTCGCGGTTTTCGAGTTCGGCCCGCGCCCGCTCCTCCGCCGCGAGACGCGCGAGCGCCGCATTGAGATTGGCGCCCAATGCCTCGATCTGGACATCCGCCTCCGCCTCGGCCGCCTCTGACGCGTCGAGCAGCCCCTGCAGCGCGTCGAGCTGGCGGCGAAGCTCCGCCGTCTGCTGGTTCAGGAGCGCCACCTGCCGCTGCGCCTCGGCGGAGATCTCCTCCTCCTCGCCAAGCAGATCCTCCGCCTGCGCTCGGAGCGCCGCCTGCTGCTCGGCCTCGCTCAGCGCCTCTTCCTGTGCCTGTTCGAGTTCCTCCTGCGCTGCTCGCGCGGCCGCAAGCAGCGTCAGCGTCTCCTCCGCCTGCCGCCGTTCCTCTTCGAGACCGAGCGTAAGCGCGGTCAGCTCGGCATCCGATGCTTCCAGCCGCTCGCGCAGGAGTTCTGCTGCCGCGGCTTCGGCGAGGCGCGCAGCTTCGGCGTCATCGAGCGCCTCCGTCGTTTCCGCGAGTCTTGTTTCTCCGGCCGCGATCATTCCCTCGCGCGCCGCGGCTTCCTGCTCGAGGCTCACGATCAGCACCTCGAGAGCCCGCCTGCGGGCGGCGGCAAGGGCGGCTGCCTCCTCGCCGGCGGCGACCGCTGCCGCCGCGGTCTCGAACTCGCCCTCAAGCGCGAGGTTGCGGGTGACGAGCGCCGCGACCCGTGCCTCGAAATCGCTGATCTGCGATTGAGCGCCCTCGAGTTCGCCTGTGAGCGTCGCGACCAGTTCCTCCTGCTGTGCCGTCTCCGCCTGCGCGAGTCCGAGCGCGTCGGCGAGGCCGGCGATCTCGCGCGCGAGCGTGTCGATCTCGCCTTCCTGGCCCACGATCGTTTCGCGGAGCATGAACTGCACGATCATGAACATCGACAGCACGAAGAACAGCACCAGCACGAGCGCGGTGATCACGTCGACGAATCCCGGCCAGATCGACGTGGCGATTCGCTGGGTGCCGCGACGGGCAAGCGCCATGGATCAGCTCCGCCCGCGCTGGACGACGGCGCGCAGCGCCTCGGCGAGGCTGGCGATGTCCTGCCGCATCTCGGTGACGAGGTCCTGCCGGCCCGCGGCCATGTCCTCGAGGATGCGCAGCACCTGGGTGTCGATCGACCGCAGCCGCGCGCGCGTCTCGGCGTCGATCCGGCCGGCATCGTCGTCACGCGATTCGAGAAGCGCGATCAGCCGCTCCTGGCCGCTGGCGATGCGTTCGAGGAGCGCCGATTGCTCGCGGCTATCGGCCTGGCCGTCAGGTTTGGCGAGGAGGCCGGTCGCGACCTCGGAGAGCCGCGCTTCTGTCTGGGCCGAGCGCCGCATCCCCTGTTCGGCTACGTCGCGGAGCACGTCGATCTGCATCGCGGTGCGCTCGACCGCGGCGAAGAGGTCGGCGCGGCCGAACCCTTCCTCCACCTCGCCCCCCGAGGCAATGCCGAGCCGGGTGATCGAGGAGAGCCATTCCTCGAGCTCGCGGTAGAAGCGGTTCTGGCCGTGACCGGCGAAGAGTTCGAGAAGACCGACGACGAGGGAGCCGGTGAGGCCGAGGAGCGACGAGGCGAAGGCCGTGCCCATGCCGGCAAGTTGATCCTCGAGCCCGCTCATCAGATTGTCGAAGACCGAGATCGCCGTCTGGCCCTCCTCCGGCGCGAGGCCGCGGATGGTGTCGACCACGGCCGGGACCACGGTCGCGAGCCCGTAGAACGTGCCGAGCAGGCCGAGGAAGATCAGGAGGTTGACGATGTAGCGGGTGAGGTCGCGCTGCTCGTCGAGCCGGGTCGCGACCGAATCGAGGATCGATCGCGCCGAGGTTGAAGTCACCGCCCGGCGCGCCTGCCGGTTGGCAAGGAGTGCGGCGAGCGGCGCGAGGAGCCGCGGCGGTTTGGTGAACTCGTGGCCGGGCCGGTCGAGTGCGAACCCCTCGATCCAACTCACGGCCGAGATCAGGGTAAAGACCTGCCAGAAACAGGCGCCGATGCCGAAGATGAAGACGGCGGCGATGAAACCGTTGAGATAGGGGTTGGTCCAGAAGATCGGCGCCACCGCCGGGTAGAGGACGATGCCACCCATGATCACGAGCGCGAGCACCACGACCATCGAAATGATCTGGCGCACCGGTTGCGAGAATTGCGGTTCCGTCTTCTGTCCGAGCAACATCG
>CAYMOD010000222.1:0-4252 GCA_964391945.1 uncultured Rhodobacterales bacterium
CGCCATCGCCCATGAGGCGGGGATCGACTTCGACCTCTTCGACGTCTGCGACATCTTCCGCGACACGCCCTATTTCGTCGATCTGAAACCGGGCGGGAAATACGTTGCCAAGGACCTGTTCGAGGCGGGCGGCGTGCCGGTGGTGTTGAAGGAACTCGCCCGCGCGGGGCTCCTCCACCTCGATTGCCTAACCGCGTCGGGCCGCACCCTCGGCGAGGAGCTCGACCGGATCGAGGGCGGGCCGGACAACCGCGTGATCTATCCGGTGGACCAGCCGCTCTCGAAGACGGGCGGCGTCGTCGGCCTCAAGGGCAATCTCGCGCCCGAAGGGGCGATCGTGAAGATCGCCGGGATGGGCGAGGATGAACTCGTCTTCACCGGCCCGGCGCGCGTCTTCGAATGCGAGGAAGATGCGTTCGAGGCGGTGAGGACGCGCAGCTACAGCGAAGGCGATGTGATCGTCATCCGTAACGAGGGGCCGAAGGGCGGCCCCGGCATGCGCGAGATGCTCTCGACCACCGCTGCGCTCTCCGGGCAGGGCATGGGCAAGAAGGTGGCGCTGATCACCGATGGCCGCTTCTCGGGCGCGACGCGCGGCTTCTGCGTCGGGCATGTGGGACCGGAGGCGGCCATGGGCGGGCCGATCGGGCTCCTGGAGGACGGCGATATCATCACGCTGAACGCGCTCACCGGCGAGATATCGGTCGCTCTCGGCGACGAGGAGCTCGACCGGCGCCGGCAGGAATGGGCCGGCCCGCGCGAGACCAACTACACCTCCGGCGCCCTCTGGAAATACGCGCAGACGGTCGGCTCGACCCGGCTCGGCGCGGTGACCCATCCGGGGGCCGAGGGAGAGAGCCACGTCTATGCCGACCTCTAGGCGGCGCCTGGGGCACATGGCGGCGGTCAGCCGCGGCAGCCTGCCGCATCTGGCGGCGGTCAGGCGCCGCCCGTGGCGCGCCGCCGCTGCGGCGCTCATGATGGCCGCGCTGGCGGGCTGCGCGACCGGCGTGCAGATGACGGCGCCCAACCGGGCGAATGTCTGGATCGGGGGGACGTCGGTCGCCATCGCGGCGCCGGCCGGCTTCTGCATCGACGAGGCGGCGACCGCGACGAATACGAATGGCGCCTTCGCGCTGCTGACGGATTGCGGGCTTCTCGGCCACGAGGGCGGCCGGACGCCACCGGTGGCGGCGATGATGACGGCCTCGATCTCGGCCAGGCCCGAACCGGTCGCGGCGGGTAACACGCCGATCGACGATCTCGAAGCGTTTCTCGACACCTCGCGCGGGCGGGCGGTGCTCGGCCGCTCGGGCAGCGCCGAGGCGACCCGGATTCTGCAATCGACGCGCCGGAACGACGTGCTTTACGTCCTCGTCGAGGATCGAGGCTCGTCGCCCATTCCGGGTGTCGAGCCGCGCTTCTGGCGCGCGTTCATGACCGTCGATGGCAGGCTTGCCGCGCTCACCATCCAGAGTTTCGAAGGCGCAGGGCCCGATCTGCAGGAATCGCTCCGGCATCTCGCGGGCTTCGCCACCGCGCTCAGGGCGACGAACCCGGCGGGCTGATCCGGGCGGCACGGTTGCCGCCTCTCGCCAATGCGGCATGGTTGCCGCGCCGCGCCGGCGCGCCTAGGTAGCTCCTCGAGGGCCTGTCGTCCGACGGACAGCAGCGCCTCCCCTGTTTCATTAACGGGATGTCCATCCATGCAGGCTGATCTCGAGGACCTCACAATCGCGCTCCTTGCCGCCGCCCGAGATGCCGGGGCGGAGGCCGCCGACGCGGTGGCGGTGGCGGGCGAGAGCCTGTCGATCGAGGTGCGCGGCAGCGCCCTCGAACAGGCGGAGCGGGCGGAGGGCGTCGATATCGGGCTGCGGGTCCTGATCGGCAAGCGGCAGGCCTGCGTCTCCGCCTCTGATCTCAAGCCGCAGACGATCGCAACCATGGCCGAGCGCGCGGTGGCGATGGCGCGGGAGGCACCGGAGGATCCGTGGTGCGGCCTCGCCGATCCGGAAGAACTCGCGCGGGGCTGGGATGTCGCCGCGCTCGACCTTGAGGATCGGGCGGCGCCGCCCGATCCGGCCGGGCTCGAGCGGCTGGCGCGGGAGGCCGAGGCGGCGGCGCTCGCGGTGCCCGGGGTCAGCATGATGGATGTGACCGGCGCGTCCTGGCAGCGCATGCGGCTCCACCTCGCGGCGACGAACGGGTTCTCGGGCGGTTATGCCCGGACGAGCTCGGGCATCCATGCCGTGGCGATCACCGGCGAAGGCACCGGCATGGAGCGGGACTACGCCTACGAGTCCCGCGTGCACCGGGCAGAACTCCCCGATCCGGCCGAAGTTGGCCGGTGCGCAGGCGAACGCGCAGCGGCGCGATCCGGCGCGAAGAAACCACCGACCGGGGCTTGGCCGGTTATCTTCGACGAGCGGGTGGCGGCGAGTATCGTCGGGCATCTGACCCAGGCGGTGAACGGATCGGCGATCGCACGCGGCGCAAGCTGGCTCAAGGATGCGCTGGGCGAGGCAGTGCTGCCGGAGGGGATCGATCTCGTCGAGGATCCGCTCCGGCCGCGCATCGGCGGCTCGCGGCCCTTCGATGCCGAAGGGCTGCCGGTGGCGTGGCGGTCGATCGTCGAGAGCGGCGTGCTGATGGGCTGGACCCTTGACCTCGCCACCGCGCGCCAGCTCGGGATGAAGAGCACCGGCAGTGCTACGCGGGGCACGGGCTCGCCGCCCTCGCCGGCGAGCGGCAACCTGTGGCTGACGCATGGAGAGGCGAGCCGCGACGAGTTGCTCGCCGAAATGGGGCAGGGGCTCCTCGTCACCTCGTTGATCGGCGCGTCGATCAACCAGACCACTGGCGATTATTCCCGCGGTGCGTCGGGCTTCTGGGTCGAGAACGGAAAGATCGTGCGGCCCGTCAATGAATGCACGATCGCGGGCAACCTGCGCCAGATGCTGCGGACGATCCGGCCCGCGAACGACGGGAGGCCCTGGGTTGGCCGGGTGGTGCCGAGCCTGCTGGTCGAGGGGCTGACGATTGCCGGCGACTGACCTCGTGCTGCTGACCGAAGCCGCCGAGGCGGCGGGTCGCATCGCGCTCCGGTATTTCGGGCAGCGGCCGCAGACGTGGGAGAAGGGTGGCGGCGCCGGTCCGGTCACGGAAGCCGACCTTGAAATCGACCGGATGCTCCGGACCGAGCTCAGGGCGGCACGGCCCGATTATGGCTGGCTCTCCGAGGAGACCGAGGACGGACCGGCGCGGCTCACGGCGGAGCGCGCCTTCATCGTTGATCCGCTCGACGGCACCCGCGCCTTTCTCGCCGGCGAGCCGAGTTTCGCCGTCTCGCTTGCGGTCGCGGAACAGGGGCGGGTGACGGCGGGCGTCGTCCATCTGCCGAAGCTCGGCCGGACCTATGCGGCGGCGGCGGGGCAGGGGGCGCGGCGCGATGGCGCGCTGATCCACCCGAGTGGCGTCGTGCGCCTCGACGGCGCGACGGTGCTCGCGCCGAAGAACAATTTCGTGCCCGAATACTGGCCGAACGGCGTGCCGGCGATCCGGCGCCACTTCCGCCCCTCGCTCGCCTACCGGCTCTGCCTTGCGGCGGAGGGGCGGTTCGATGCGATGCTGACGCTCAAGGATACATGGGAGTGGGATGTCGCTGCCGGCACGCTGATTGCCGCGGAGGCAGGCGCGGTGGTGACGACGCGCGAGGGCGAGGCGCCGGTCTTCAACCGAGAGTTGCCGCACCTTCCCGGCATCGTTGTTGCCGGGAAGGCGCTGCATGCGCAGATCATGGCACGGCTCGGGCGCCGCGCCTGAGGTTCAGGCGGGCTGCTTCACCTTGCGGAGGTAGGGCAGGACCTGTTCGAAATCGCCGAATCGCTCCCGCGCATCCTCGTCGGAGACCGCGCCCGAGACGATGACGTCGTCGCCCTGCTGCCACTGCGCTGGCGTCGAGACCTGGTGCCTGGTCGTGAGCTGGATCGAATCGAGGGCGCGCAGGATCTCGTCGAAGTTACGGCCCGTCGTCATCGGATAGGTGAGGATGAGCTTGATCCGCTTGTCCGGGCCGATCACGAAGACCGAGCGCACGGTGGCGTTGTCGGCCGGCGTGCGGCCCTCGGACGTGCCCCCGACCGTCGCGGGCAGCATGTCGTAGAGCTTGGCGATCTTCAGGTCGCGGTCGCCGATCAGCGGATAGTTCGGCCGGTGGCCGGTCGCCTTCTCGATGTCGGCCTCCCAGCGCACG
>CAYMOD010000223.1:0-4247 GCA_964391945.1 uncultured Rhodobacterales bacterium
ATCCGGCCTTCATGGCGGCGACACTTCCGCATTGGCGCACGGACGAGGATGGACGAATGCCAGGGCCGGTCGACCGCCACTCAATCGAGGGCGAGCGCCGGACAGAGCCGGGCAGACCAGAGCGACCACGAAGCAGGTAGACCACCTGCTGACCCAGAAATCGCGCGGCCAGGCAGCAAGAGCGCCCGGTCCGATACAATCGGATTGGAAAGCACTCTAGCGCGACCGCCTCGCGACCTCCACCGACCGGATGCCGCTTGCGGCCTGGATGAAGTCGGCGATCCGGCTGTGGTCCTTCTCGCCCGGTCCGGCTTCGACGCCGGAGGAGACGTCCACCTGTTCCGCCGCGGTCTCCCGCACCGCCTCCGCCACGTTCTCCGGCGTCAGCCCGCCCGCGAGCATCCACGGCGTCCGCCAGCGCCGCCCGCGGATCAGCCGCCAGTCGAAGGGCTCGCCGATGCCGCCGGGCCTATCCGCAGTTTCCGGCGGCCGCGCATCGACGAGAAGCTGGTCGGCCGCGCGCTCGTAATCGTGTAGCGCGGCGAGGTCCTCCTCCCCGCGCAATCCGACCGCCTTCATGACCGGCAGGCCGTAGCGCTCGCGCACCGCCGCCACCCGTTCGGGACTCTCGTGACCATGGAGTTGCAGCATCTCGAACGGGAACGCTTCGACCAGATGGTCGAGGGCGGCATCATCGGCATCGACGGTCAGCACTACCCGGAGCAGCGATTGCGGCGTGCCTTCGGCGATCCAGCGGGCATCCCCCACCGTGAGGCCGCGCGGCGAGCGGTCGAAGAACACCAGGCCGACATAGGCTGCGCCGGCTTCCGCGGCCGCAACCGCATCGCCGCGGGTGCGGATCCCGCAGATCTTGACGCGCATGCCGCTCAGCTTACCAGCGCCAGGACTTCGTCTTCGGGCTTGCCCTGTGACTTCATACGCTCGACCTCACGCTGGAGCCGCTCGGCCTCCCGCGTCTTCTCCGCGGCACGCCGTCGGTACTTCCACTCCCGGAACCATTCGAGAAGATAGCCGAGGATCATGCCGACGAGGATCGAGACGAGGCTGACCACGAAGAGCGGCACGCCAACGGAGACGTCAAGGACCCGGTCGAGCGGCTCCGGCAGCAGCTGCACGCTGACGATCTCCCGGTTCGCAACCGCCAGGAGCACGATCGCCACCAGGATCAGCACCAGCAGCGCAAGCTTCACGATTCGCATTCTTTTTCGTCCCCGTCTCGGTCGGGCCGTCAGGACCCGCTTTCGTCCCTGTTTTCATCCTTGTCGTTCAGCCGGTCCCGCAGCAGCTTGCCCGTCTTGAAGAACGGCACGAACTTCTCCTCGACATCCACCGCTTCTCCGGTGCGCGGATTGCGGCCGGTGCGCGCATCGCGCCGTTTGACCGAGAACGCGCCGAACCCCCGCAACTCCACCCGCTGACCCTGCGCCATCGCGGAGGTGATCTCATCAAAAATGGTCGAGACGATGCGCTCCACGTCCCGCTGGTACAGATGCGGGTTCTCCTCCGCAATCTTCTGGATCAGCTCGGACTTGATCATCCCACATACCTCCGCGGCCCCCGTCGCGCCGGCAGGCCTTCCCCATCCCGCCGGCCCCAGCATACTGACAGGAATCAGGGACCGAGGGAATAGAGCTTCGGGCCGGCAAACCGGCCGATTTCCCCGAAAATTCCGCCGCTTGGGACCAGAAATCCGATCAGCTGCGCCGCGAGCGACTCGTCGGGATCGAGCGCCCAGTCCCGCACCGGAAGCGCCTCGAGACCGGCCTCCCGCGATTCGAGCCAGGCAATCGCCTCGCGCTCGCCGCCGAGCGCGTCCACCAGCCCCGCCTCATGCGCGATCCGCCCCGTGAACACGGCACCGTTCGCGACGCGGTCGAGCGCCTCGCCCTCGAGGCCGCGCCGTTCGGCGACGAGGTCCCGGAACCAGCGATAGCTTTCCTCGACCAGGGCTTCGCTGAGGCGCCGCGCCTCCGGCGTGATCGGCCGGTAGGGCGCAGGCTCCGCCTTGAGTTCGGAAGAACGGAAGGTCTCGACGTCGATCCCGAACCGGTCGAGCAGCGCGGTCACGTCGGGATACTCCATGATGACGCCGATCGATCCCGTCAGGCTGTTGCCGCGCGCCACGATATGATCCGCCGCCATCGCCGCGATATAGCCGCCCGAGGCCGCGACCTCGCCGAGGACCGCCGCGACCGGCTTTGCCTCGCCCACCCGGCGCAGCGCCCCGAAGAGCGCTTCCGAACCCGCCGTGGTGCCGCCGGGTGAATTTATCCGCACCACCAGCGCCCGGACGTTGTCGCGCTCGGCGATCTCGTCGAGCATCGCCTCGAGGTCGAGATCCTCGGTGATGATGCCATCGATCTCGACCCGCGCCACCTGGTCGGTGAGTCCGCGCACGCCTTCGAAGAGCGCGCCCGAGAACAGTATCGCCCCGAGGATCAGGGCGACGAAAAAGCCCTTCCAGAAGGAACGGCGACGCCACCGGCGCCGCCGTTCCTCATAGAAATCGCGTTCGATCGGTTCCACGGGCGGGCGCGGGCGATTACTCGCCGGACCGCTGCTTCAGCGCGGCGCCGAGGATGTCGCCGAGCGAGGCCCCGGCGTCGGACGAGCCATACTGCTCCACCGCCTGTTTCTCCTCGGCGATCTCGCGCGCCTTGATCGACAGGCCGAGGCGGCGCGTCTTCGCATCGATCGAGACGACACGGGCATCGATCTTGTTGCCCATGGTGAACCGCTCCGGGCGCTGCTCGGCACGGTCGCGGCTGAGATCCGAGCGACGGATGAAGGACTTCATCCCCTTGTACTCGACCTCGATGCCGCCGTCCTCGATCGCGGTCACCTGCACGGTCACCACGTCGCCCCGGCGCACGCCACCGACGGCCTCGGCGAAGGGATCGCCCTCGACCGCCTTGATGGAGAGCGAGATACGCTCGCGCTCGGCATCGACCTCGGTCACCACGGCGCGCACGACCTCGCCCTTGTGGTAGTCGCCGATCGCCTGTTCGCCCGGCCGGTTCCAGTCGAGATCCGAAAGGTGAACCATGCCGTCGATATCGCCCTCGAGGCCGACGAAGACGCCGAACTCGGTGATGTTCTTCACCTCGCCCTCGATCACCGTGCCGACGGGATGGGTCTCGGCGAAGGTCTCCCACGGGTTGCCCTGGGTCTGCTTGAGGCCGAGCGACACCCGGCGCTTCACCGTGTCGATCTCGAGCACCGCGACCTCGACTTCCTGCGAAGTGGAGACGATCTTGCCCGGATGGACGTTCTTCTTGGTCCAGGACATCTCGGAGACGTGGACCAGCCCCTCGATCCCCGGCTCCAGTTCCACGAAGGCACCGTAATCGGTGATGTTGGTGACCCGGCCCTTGTGACGCGAGCCGATCGGGAACTTCTCCTCGACGGTATCCCACGGATCGGCCTGAAGCTGCTTCATGCCGAGCGAGATGCGCTGGGTCTCCTTGTTGACCTTGATCACCTGGACCTTCGCGGTCTCGCCGATCGACAGGATCTCGGACGGGTGGTTGACGCGCCGCCACGCCATGTCGGTGACATGGAGAAGCCCGTCGACACCGCCGAGATCGACGAAGGCGCCGTATTCGGTGATGTTCTTGACCACACCATCGATCACGTCGCCCTCATGCAGACGCGCGACGATCTCGGCGCGCTGCTCGGCCCGGCTCTCCTCGAGCACGGCACGGCGCGAAACCACGATATTTCCCCGCCGGCGATCCATCTTGAGGATCTGGAAGGGCTGCGGCATGCCCATCAGCGGCCCGGCGTCGCGGACCGGGCGCACGTCCACCTGGCTTCCCGGCAGGAACGCCACCGCGCCGCCGAGATCGACGGTGAACCCGCCCTTGACCCGGCCGAAGATCGCCCCCTCGACGCGCTCTTCCTTGGCGGCCGCTGCTTCCAGCCGGTCCCAGGCCGCCTCGCGGCGCGCCTTGTCGCGGGAGATCACCGCCTCGCCGCGGGCATTCTCCACCCGCTCGAGATAGACCTCGACCACATCGCCCGGCTGAAGATCGGCCTGCTTGCCCGGTGCGGCGAACTCCTTGAGATCGACCCGGCCTTCCATCTTGTAGCCGACGTCGATAACGGCCTGGCCGGCCTCGATGGCCATGACCGTACCCTTCACGACGGAACCCTCATCCGGGGTCTTGAACTCGAACGTCTCGTTGAGAAGGGCTTCGAAATCTTCCATGCTCGCCACAGCTGGC
>CAYMOD010000224.1:0-4234 GCA_964391945.1 uncultured Rhodobacterales bacterium
GAGTGGTTCAGCCGCTTGTAGTGGTTGTGAACCGCGACCGAGAGCACGCGCTTGGCGACCTGCTGGCCGATGACCTAGTCATCGAGCACCTGGCAGATCTCGCGCGGGGACGGTACGCCGTCCGCCGACTTCACGAGGCTCGACTTCGTCTCCTCACGAATGATGTCCATGCAGAGTTCGACGCATTCATCGCAGATGAACACGGTCGGCCCCGCGATCAGCTTGCGCACCTCGTGCTGGCTCTTGCCACAGAACGAGCAGTAGAGGGTGTTCTTCGCGTCACCGCCGCTCGATTTGCTCATGAATCACCTCCGCCGCACGCCTTCAATCGCATACGATTCATTCCGCTCCCATCCGGACCCGGCCTCCTGCGAGGCCGCGGTCGTAACATAGGAACATTGCCGAGTCTCGAAAGACAAGTCTCGATCCGCCGCATCACGTCTGCGCGCGCCGCCCCGCTTGTTCCGAACGCCGGTCTCATGCGTCGGGGGCGGCCTCCTCGCGTCGGGTCACGATCTCGTCGATCAAGCCCCATTCTCTGGCGTCCTCCGCCGTCATGAAACGGTCGCGCTCCAGCGCCGCTTCCACTGCTTCGTAGCTCTGGCCCGTATGGTGAACGTAAATGTTGTTCAGCCGTTCCTTGATCGCCAGGGTTTCGCGGGCGTGGATCATGATGTCCGTCGCCTGACCCTGATAACCGCCCGAGGGCTGGTGGACCATCACCCGCGCGTTCGGCAGGCAGTGGCGCATCCCCTTGGCGCCCGCGGTGAGCAGGAGCGAGCCCATCGATGCCGCCTGGCCGACGCAGAAGGTCGAGACCGGCGGCCGGATCAGCTGCATCGTGTCGTAGATCGACAGGCCCGATGACACCACGCCGCCCGGGCTGTTGATGTACATCGCGATCTCCTTCTTCGGATTCTCCGATTCGAGGAAGAGGAGCTGCGCGACGATCAGCGTCGACATGCCGTCATGCACCGGCCCGGAGACGAAGATGATCCGTTCCTTGAGCAGCCTCGAGAAGATGTCGTAGGCCCGCTCGCCACGCGCGGTCTGCTCCACCACCATGGGCACAAGCTGCATATAGGTCTCGAGGGGGTCGTTCATGAAGGACATCCGGGAAACTGCCTTTGTTCGCCGGCGCATGCGGGCGCGCCGGGCTGGTCGAACCTAGTCCTGCGGTAGGGCCGGGACAAGGCCCACCGCTTGCGCGCTGCGAAGGCGGTGCTGCTCACCCGGCCTCGGCCGGCGCGCCCTCCTGCTCTTCGAGCTTCGCGATCTCGGCCTGGAGCTCGTCCTTGGTCACGCTCTTCTCGGTGACAGCGGCGAGTTCGAGGATGTAGTCCACGACCTTGTCCTCGAAGATCGGCGCCCGGATCTGGCTCTGGGCGCCGGGGTTCTTCTGCAGGAATTCAAGGAACTGCCGCTCCTGACCGGGATACTGCCGCGCCTGCTCGATGACCGCGCGCTGCATCTCCTGCTCGGAAACGGTGATTTCCTTCTTGTTGCCGATCTCGGCAAGGAGGAGGCCGAGACGCACCCGGCGCTCGGCGAGTTTCCTGTGCTCCTCCGTCGGCTCGATCGGATCATGGTCGTGACCCTGGTGCTCGGGGTTCTCCTCGTGCCAGAGCTGGTGCGCGATCTGGCTCGCCTCGGCATCGATGAGGCCGGGCGGCACCTCGAACGTGACGGCGGCATCGAGCGCGTCCATCAGCCGGCGCTTGACGATCGCGCGCGTCACCTGGCCGTACTCGGCGCCGAGGCGTTCGCGGATGTTGGTCTTGAGCGCGTCGAGATTCTCGAGCCCGAACCGCTTGGCGAGTTCGTCATCGATCTCTGCCGGCTTCGGTGCCTTCACCGCCTTGACCGTGACCGCGAAGGACGCCTCCTTGCCGGCCAGATGCGGCGCGCCGTAGTTTTCGGGGAAACTGACCTTGACCTCGGGCGTGTCGCCGACCCTGACGCCGACAAGCTGCGGCTCGAACCCGGGGATGAAACTGCCCGCGCCGAGCACGAGGGGATAGTCTTCGGCATTGCCGCCCTCGAACTCCTCGCCGTCCACCGAGCCGACGAAGTCGATCATGACCTGGTCGCCGTCCTCGGCGGCTGCGCCCTCGGCCCGGTCCTCGTAGTTGCTTGCCGACTTCGCGAGGTTCTCGAGGGCCTCCTCGACCGCTGCGTCCTCGACCTCGGCCACCGGCTTCTCGATCGCGACCTGGGTGAAATCGATCTCCGGGATCTCCGGCAGCCGCTCGTATTTCACCGAGACCTCGACATCCTGGCCTTCCTGCCAGCCCTCGTTGGTCATCTGGATCTCGGGCTGGAACGCCGGCCGGTCGCCCGTCTCCTCGAAATGCGAGCGCATCGCCGCGTCGACGGTCTCCTGCATCGCCTCGCCGAGGACCGACTTGCCGAACATCTTCTTCATGAGCGGCAGTGGCGCGCGGCCCTTGCGGAAGCCCTTCATCTGGAAGTCCTTGCGGGCTTCCTCGAGCTTCTCGTTGACCTTGGCATCGAGCTCGCTCGCGGGCAGCCTGAATGCGTACTCCCGCTTCAGCCCGTCGTTCAGGGTCTCCGTGACCTCCATCAGTCGATCCTCATTCACCTGTATCATCGTCCGTTTTCTGGTGCGGGCGGAGGGACTTGAACCCCCACGCCTCTCGGCGCCAGAACCTAAATCTGGTGCGTCTGCCAATTCCGCCACGCCCGCAGGAACGCGCCGCCCCGCCTCGGGTACCCCGAATGCCGGGCTACTAACAGAGGGCTCAGCCGCAAGCGAGCGAAAAATGCCAGCCCGGCGGCGCTATGGCTTCCGGCTTCCGGCACACCCGTTGCCCACGGAATGCGCAGACTGGACGAAGAATGGGCAATCAGCGGAGATTCAGCCCGTGTGGACCGGCCGGGGCGGGTCCGCGCGTTGCAGTCGCCGGGACAAGCTGGTTTCAACGGATCGGTATCCGCGGTGTGGCCGCGGCAATATCAATATCAAGGAGCGCGGCGCCGTGAAGAAGATCGAGGCCATCATAAAGCCATTCAAGCTCGACGAGGTGAAGGAAGCCCTTCAGGAAGTCGGCATCCAGGGCCTGAGCGTGATCGAGGCCAAGGGCTTCGGCCGCCAGAAGGGCCATACCGAACTCTACCGCGGCGCGGAGTATGTCGTCGATTTCCTGCCGAAGGTGAAGATCGAGGTCGTCCTCACCGACGAGCAGGTCGACGCAGCCATCGAGGCGATCATGAACGCGGCGCGGACCGGCAAGATCGGCGACGGCAAGATCTTCGTGCTCCCGGTCGATCAGGCAATCCGCATCCGCACCGGGGAAGAGGGCAACGACGCCCTCTGAAGCCGCCGCGCAGCAGCCGGCCCGAGCACCATCCATTCCGAAAAACCAGGGACCGAACCATGAGCGACAACGAAACCCTTCTGAGAACGATCAGGGAAGACGAGATCGAGTATGTCGACCTCCGCTTCGTCGACCCGAAGGGCAAGCTCCAGCACGTCACCGTCGTCGCCGACCTCGTCGACGAGGACTTCCTCGACGAAGGTCTGATGTTCGACGGCTCCTCGATCGCCGGCTGGAAGTCGATCGACCAGTCGGACATGAAGCTGATGCCCGACAATGCCTCGGCCTATCTCGATCCGTTCTTCGCGGAGAAGACCCTCGCCCTCCACTGCTCGGTGGTCGAGCCCGATACCGGCGAGGCCTATTCGCGCGACCCGCGCTCGACGGCGCAGAAGGCGGAAGCGTATCTGCGGTCCTCGGGCGTGGGCGACACCTCCTACTGGGGGCCCGAGGCCGAGTTCTTCCTGTTCGACGACGTGCGCTTCTCGAACAAGGCGAACAAGGTCGCCTTCCAGATCGACGGCGTCGATGCCGCCTGGAACGCCGACACCGAATACGAGACCGGCAACACCGGCCATCGCGCGGGCGTCAAGGGCGGCTACTTCCCGCTGCCCCCGGTCGATGCCGGGCAGGATATCCGTTCCGAGATGCTCTCGACCATGAAGCGGATGGGGATGAAGGTCGACAAGCACCACCACGAGGTGGCGTCGACCCAGCATGAGCTGGGGCTGATCTTTGGTACGCTGACCGAGCAGGCCGATAACATCCTGAAATACAAGTACGTGATCCACCAGGTGGCGCATGCCTATGGCAAGACCGCGACATTCATGCCCAAGCCCTATTATGGCGACAACGGCTCGGGAATGCATGTCAACATGTCGATCTGGAAGGACGGC
>CAYMOD010000225.1:0-4219 GCA_964391945.1 uncultured Rhodobacterales bacterium
GAACCGGCAGCAGGCCAAGTAATCACATTACCCTCATGAGTGAGAGTCGCGAGGATTGCGTATGGGCACCACCCAAGAGCCGGTCGGGATCGTAATCGCCTTTGCTGGCAGGCGCACGGATCCGGCTGGCGCCGATCCCGCCTGCTTTCCGTTCGAAAACGTGCACGCCCTTCGGGACGTGCTGACGTCTCTTCTCCGCAGTGAGAAAGCTGCCGTTGTCGTCGCCTCAGGCGCCTGCGGTGGCGACCTGACCATGCTGGGAGCGGCGGAAGCGCTCGGGATCCGGTTCCGCATCGTCCTTCCCTTCTCGCCCGAGAGCTTCCGAAAAACTTCCGTCGTCGACCGGCCGCATCCGGAATACTGGGGTCCGCTTTACGACCGCCTCATCGAAACGGCGCAAGACCGCGGAGACCTGATCGACCTGGCCTTCGAGGGAGAGGAGAGTGCAGCCTATTCTGCTGCAAACAAGGCGATCGTCGCCGAGGCGGTCGCTCTGGCGGCGAAAGCTCCGCCCCGGCGGCGGCTCGCCGTGATCGCGCTTGACGATGTGCCGCGCGACACCACCGACGCGACAAGGGAATTTGCCAAGCTGGCCGAGACCGCCGGCTTTGAGCTCAAGAAAATATCTACCCTGGCACCACGGTTGCCGGAGCCTTAAGGGCTCAGAATGCCGCTCGATCTCCTCGTCGACCATGGCGGCATTGCCTTTGGCGAGAGGCGCTTTGAGGGACTGGGATCTACAATCACAAGTAGAGCTTTGGGAATTCCTAGACCATATCTCCGGAATGTCAGCGAAGCGGAGGAAGGAATCGTCGTAATGCGACATGGATGATGTAGAGTGGAGTTGCCGTTGCGGCATCTCTGGCTCCTGGGACGGTGGAGCGCGGACTGTTCAGGGCTGATTTGCCGAATGTCCGAGAGCGCGAGCTTATGGAGACCTGCGACCATGGCGTGTCGCTTCCTGAGCAAGACCCGATCACCGACCGAAGGCGTGGACTGCGGAAGGGGGCCGGGCGATGACAGTTGTTGACCGTGGGCTCTTCTCGATTTGGGGACGGCGGCGCGCTTTCGGGCCGCAGGTTCAGCAGAAAAGCGTCGAAGACCAGCTGACGCTCCCGGAGCAGCCCCCAGACGCCGAACTCGATCCGATCGTCAAATCCTCGGCTGTCCGCATCCATCAGGAGGCCTTCGCGCGTCTGGACGCGGAAGCGCGGCGCCAGCAGCGATCATTCCGGCGCGAGCTCACAATCGCGAATGTCTGTCTGATGCTCGCCGGGGTCTTGAGCGGGCTCGTCCTTACCACGGTTCCACTGGTGTCCAGCGCCTCGATCCCCGAAGGAGTGCTCGGAGAGGCATGGACCACGTGGCTGCCGCGCTCGTTGGGCATTGCGACCCTCGCGCTTGGCGCGGCTGCGGCATTTTACACCTATAAGGCGCGGGAAGGTAACCGGCTCCAGCGGTGGCTGAGCGCTCGGAGCAGTGCCGAACTGGCGCGATCCTCCATGTATATGGCGATTGCCGAGAAAGCCGCATCGGGTCCTGGCAACGTCGCCAAGAGTGCGCTCAAGTTCATCAATCGAGAGCTGCTCGAGGAGCAGCGGCGATGGTATCATGATCGCGTGGCGGAACACCGGCGCTCGTCGGACTGGACGACCGGCTGGGGTGGACTGGCCACCGCGCTCTCGTTCATCGGCGGTAGCGGCGCGGTGATCGCGAGCTTCGAGCCCAGCCAAACCTGGATCGCGGTTTGCGGGGTCATCGGTGCAGCCATCGGGGCCTACGCGGTCAACCGCGAGAGCCTCCGATTAGACAGTGTCAGTGCCGAAGGCTATGAAAAGGCGGCTGCCGCACTCGATGCCATAGCGGCTCGGTACGATGTCGTGGAAGCGGAGGTCACGGCCGGCAGGAGTGAGGCGGTGCGGTCCTTCACGACGGCGATTACCGAGCAACTCACGACCGAGCACAGGCGCTGGCTCGAGGCCAGCGCGCAGACACGAGCCATTCTCGACAATCTAGATGTCCAGCTAGGGAAGATCGCCGCTCAACCCAAGGCGCCCACCACCGGCAATGCCCCCGGTCCGCAGAGCGGCGCCGCCGACAAGCCTGCGGGGGAAGCCCTGTAGCCGCTTGGGATAGAATGGACAAGAGAAGAGTCCATGCCTTCCGCAGCCTCCACCGCCGCACTGCCTTCTCTCTGATGCGCCTCCTCGGGCGCTGGATGCACATGGTGACCATCCCAATCAGTCTCTGTAAAGACATACCGCACATTGAAGCCGGCCGCACAAAACCATCACCATCACGCGCGACCGGCTGAGGTATCGGATCGATCGCTACTCCGCCCGCGGGACTGCCGCCACGCACCGCACAGGATGAGCCGCAAGGGCAACGGACCGGCTTACGGTCCGGAATAGATGCCGCGCCCGGGTCGGCCAGCGCCTTTGCCGTCCTGCAGAACTGCCTCGGATTCGTCGTCTTCTGGCTTCTGCACGCGCTGGCCCGGATCCCTTGAGGTCGGGTCAGGATTGCCCTCTCCAGCCTGCTCGCTTGCCTGCGGCAGGCCGGTCCCCGGGGCGGGATGACCTCGGCCAGGCTGCTCCATCTCGCTGAAGGACGGATCGCCGCCAGTGGGGGAAGCGTTTCCGGTACGCCGTGCTTCCCCCTTGGGCTTGCGCTCCGAGGACGATGCGTCGTCATGTCGATCGTTCTGCATGCCCGCCTCCTCACGTGGTTGCCGGCGAACGCGAGAGCCGCCGGCCGGGTTCCATCACCAGTGCGGGCGCGGGGTCTGTGACAGCAGGAGTGCTGCCCTATATCTCCTATATCTATCGTGAGTGCCGCGCGCGGACCTCCGTGCTGGCGCATTTCCGAAATCTGTAGACGAATGGCGCCGATCCTGGCGATCAAGTGGCTTCTGCCCGAGCGCGAGTTGGGTCCGCAGGAGCGGACGGAGC
Source organism: uncultured Rhodobacterales bacterium (assembly GCA_964391945.1). Taxonomy (GTDB): domain Bacteria; phylum Pseudomonadota; class Alphaproteobacteria; order Rhodobacterales; family Rhodobacteraceae; genus Amaricoccus. The sequence continues at coordinate 2,952 of CAYMOD010000225.1, forward strand.
CGTCCCAACGCGATGCGCCGCGCCGCGGAGCGCGGCAGGATCATGCCCATCGTGCTCCGGAGGGCGGCCGGTCAGCCGACGAAGTTCTGCGCGATGTAGATGTCGCCGCAGGCGGGCCCGGCCGGATCTATCGCGAATGCGGCACCAACCCGCCGGAAGTTCGGGTTCAGCAGGCTCTCACGGTGCCTGGACGAGGCCATCCACTGCGCCACCGCCGCCTTGGCCAGGCTTTCGTAGCTGTGTATCGGGACCGGCGCGCCGCTTCCGGCGCGGGTGAAGGCGCAGCCCTCGAACTTCTCCGAAATTGGCGCCTCGACGATCCGGTAGACCTTCTGCATTGCGATGTTCTCGCCAGCCAGCCGGAAGGGCACCGATGCGGCCTTCAGCCGCTCGACCAGGCTTGCTTGGCCGCGGACCGGCAGCTCGTGGCTGTAGGTCCTGAGGCGTGCCATGTTGTGTGCGTGGACAAATGCTGCGCGGGTGAGGCTCTCATCGGCTTTGAGTTGCGCCACGCCGTGTCTTGCACGCATCTGGTTTGTCTCGGCGAGCACTGCCCGGTCGAACAGCGCATCGTTGATCTTGCCTGGCGAGATCGGTGCGACGGGATCGGTTGCGGGGCCGGCGGCATCCGGTGCGGGTCCGGTGGCGCAAGCAGCAAGGAGGCCGAGGCAGACCGCCGCGGCGACGCGGGCGAGGTGATCCAGACGCATGGCGGGCTCCTTCCGGGCGGTTCGGGCAGAACCCCGGTTCATCAATCTGAGCGCGGAAACCGCGCGTCAAGACCTGCACGCATGATGGACCATCATGGGGGCGGGTGCTGCTGCCAAGCTACACCATCCCCAAGGTCACGACTCGAGCTGAGCCTGTAGCCGCCAAAGGCGTTGCCGAAGCCGTTAGCCGGCATCTTCCGTAATGGGGGATGATCGGTCAAGTCCCCTGTCACGCGTCGCTGGCTTCATGCTTCCGTTCGTGATCGGCGCGCGGCCGCCACATCATGCCATCCAGTGAACCCCGAGCGCCTGTCTGAAAAGCGTGCTGCGCGTCCGTGGACGCGTCACGAGCAGCCTGCCGGCGTCATCGGGGTCCGCGTCCCGGCGACGGGACCTCGGCGAGCCGGCTGTCCTGTGCCGGCTCGAACTTGAGGCGATCTGCTCAAGCGGTCCGGACATCCTCCTTGCTGAAGTGGAAGGTCGTCCCGTCGAGCCACATGCGGTGGAGGACGGTGGCCAGCTTCCGCGCGAGGGCGACGATCGCCCGGTTGCGCCCGC
>CAYMOD010000226.1:0-4203 GCA_964391945.1 uncultured Rhodobacterales bacterium
CTCATGAAGCGTGTCGAGCCCGTCATAGAAATGCAGCGTGCAGAAATCCGGCGCCGGCAGGTCACGGTTGTCGGCGTACCAAGGCACATCGCGCTCCAGGAAAACCGCCTCGTGGCCAAGCGCACGGAGCCCGCGCAGCAGCGCCCGGTAGGTGGTGGCGTGGCCGTTCCCCCAGGACGACGAGAGCGAGAGGCCGAGAAAGACGATCCGCATCAGGCCGCCTCCGCCTTCTGCGCGCGCCACTGCCTCAGCACCCGCTCGACCTCGAGCGCGCGGAGGTCGTAGGTGTGTTCGGCGAGCACCCGCGCCTGCGCCGCCGCGCCGATCTCCCGCGCCCGCTCGGGTGTCAGGGCGCGTATCGCCTCGGCGACATCGGCGCCGTCGCGGGCAACGAGGATCTCGCGATCGGGAGCAAGGATCATCTCGATCCCCTCCCAGGCGTCGGTGATGAGGCAGGCGCCTGCCCCCGCGGCCTCGAAGACGCGGGTCGCGGGCGAGAAGCCGCGCGTTGCCATCGACTCGCGGCTGATGTTGAGGACGGCGCGCGGCGTGCAGTTGAAGGCGTTGTGCCCGGCCGTCGGCACATGACCGAGGACGCGCACATTCGCGGGCACGTCCCCCTGTTCCCAGCCGGCGCCGCCGAGGAGGATCGAAAGTTCCGGCAGCGTGCGCGCGGGTTCGAAGAGGAAGCTTTCCACCCGCGCCTCGCGGTCGGGCAGCCGGTTGCCGAGGAAGGCGAGGTCGCAGGCGTAGCGTGGATCGGGCGGCACCGGATGGTGGGTGGTCGGATCGAGGGCATTGAAGATCGAGACGCAGTCGCGCGCGCCGCATTCGCGATATTCCGCCTCGATCGCCGCCCCGCCGCCGTAGGTGAGCACGCCGTCAAGTGCGGGCAGCGCCCGGCCGAGCGGCTGGCCGGGATCGGCGGCGAGGCCGGCGAGTGTCGCCGGCGCATCCACGTCCCAGAAGATCCGGAGCGCTCCCGGCCGCGCCGCCGCCATCACCGCGGCGAGGATCTCGTCGTCGAGCACGCCGACACCGCTCGCCTTCACCACCACATCGGCGTCCGCCGCCTCGGCGGCGACGGCCATCAGCCCCCCCGCATCGGGTTGCCAGACGACGACCCGGCACCATTCGGGCGGCTCGATGTCGCGCCGCTCCTGCCGGCCGAAGGCGTCGGGCTCGTAGAAGGTGACCGCGTGGCCGCGGGCGGCGAGCGCATGGATCAGGCCCCGGTAATAGGTCGCGGCCCCGTTCCAGTAGGAGGAGAGGAGGCTCGAACCGAAGAAGGCGATCTTCATGACGGGGTTGCTCCGAGGGCAGGCTGGCGCGCATCGGCGCCGAGAAGGGCAAGAAGCTCGTCCACGCGATGCGCGCAGGTGTGACAGGCGAGGATGCGCGCGCGCCCGCTCGCCGCGACCTCGGCGGCGAAGGCGGGATCGGCGAGGAGACGGCGGAGCGATTCCCGCATCTCCGCGCCATTCCGGGCGACGAGGTAATCCGACCCCGGCCGGAACAGCCCCTCGCAATCCTCCCAGGGTGCGGAGACGAGCGGGATGCCGCAGGCGAGCGCCTCGAACATGCGGATGGTCGGGATCCCGGGCAGCGCTTTCGCATAGGGCCGGCGCGGCACGTGGAGGGTGACGCGGTGCCGGGCGAAGGCGGCCGGGGCATCGGCATTGGCGATCCGGCCGGCGAATCGCAGACCCGCGTCCCGCAGCGCCGCTTCCGCCTCGGGCGGGTAGCGCACGCCGTGGATCGTGCCGCTGAGCCCGAGATCGCGCGCGGGGGCGATCAGGAACTCGGCAAGCTCCTCCGTACGTTCGCCATCGCCCCAGTTGCCGATCCAGACGAGATCCGCCTCGTGCGCGATCTCCGGCAGCGGGCGGAAGAGCGCGGTATCCGCGGCCTCGTGCCAGACATGGACCTGATCGGCCCAGCCGCGATCGCGGTAGACCTCGGCCAGCACCGTGCCGAAGGCGAGCACGCCGTCGTAACCGTCGAGTTCGAACCGGGCGAGTTCCCCGGGCGCCGAGACCGCGCGGTGATGGGTGTCGTGGAAATAGAGCCGCCATTTCGCGCCGGCCGCGCGGATGCGCCCGAGATGGGCGACGATCGCGGGTTCGGTCCATTCGTGGACGAGGACGACATCGGCGTCCTCGACGATGGCGTCGATATCGTCGCGGCCCTCGTAGGTGACGCTGACGAGTTCGGGAAAGGCGCCGTGGAAGGCGGCGAGCGCGCCGACGCCCGCCGCGGCGACGAGATTCGTCCGGCTCCAGCCATCGGCCGGTTCGGCGGCGACGGCATCGTGGCCGCGTGCCAGCAGCGCGCGCATGACGCCGCGCTGGAAATGCGCGTTGCCATGGTTCCAGTCGGAGACCAGCGAATGAGTGAGGAAGACGAATTTCATCGGCAACTCATGCGGACAGGCGGCGGGCGGACAGGCGGCGGAGCGCGAACGCGTCGCGGTAGGCGGCATCGAGCCCTTCGAGCTGGCGGCGCAGCGAATACCGCCCGGCCCGGATCTGCGCGTTCTGCCCGAGCCGGGCACGATGCTCGGGATCGGCGATCAGGGCGTTGACGGCCTGCGCCGCCGCCTCCGGGCGGGCGGGATCGACGAAGAGGGCCGCCCCCTCCCAGATCTCGCGGAAGGTCGGGATGTCGGAAAGCACGAGTGCCGCGCCGGCCGACGCGCCTTCGAGCACCGCGAGGCCGAACGGCTCGTAGAGCGAGAGCGAGACGAAGATCGAGGCCCGCCCCAGGTGCTCCGCCATCGCCGCCGCATCGAGCGCGCCGAGGAGCCGGACATGCTCCGCCGCCACCGTCTCGCCCGAGGGGCCGCGCGCGGCGCCCGCCGCCAGCACCGGCCAGGCGATCGAGGCCGCGGCGGCGTCGAGGGTGGCGAGGTTCTTGCCCGCGTCCCACCAGCGCCCGGCGGCGAGCACCTCGTTCACCTTCCGTCGCGCTGCTACCGGCCGTGCCGCGTTCGGCACCACCCTGAGCGCCGGCAACGGCCCGTGCAGCGTGCCGAGTTCGGCGGCGAAGGCCGCACTCGGCACGATCGCCACCGGGACCCGGCGCAGCCCCCGCGCGCTGAGCCGCTTGTGCCATTCCCATTCCGGCGGCAGAGTGGTGCCGCGCACCGCCCGCCACCAGGACGCGAGGCAGGAATGCGCGGCAACGACCGTCTCCGCCGGGAAATTCGCCGCCCCCGCCAGCGCCGGCGCGTTGAGATGGAGAAGATCCGCCTCCGCCGCCGCCACCCGCGCGCCGAGATCCTGCGCCAGCGCAGTCGCAGCGGACGCGTTCCCGACCGTCCAGTCGAGGCGATCATCGAGCCAGTCGAGCCGCACCCCCGCCGCCGCCGCTTCCCGCCGCTGTGCCTCGCCCGGCCCGGGCCCGAGGCCGATCAGCGTCACGCCGACCCCGCGTGCGGCGAAGCCCGAAGCCACATCCATCGCGTAGCGCCAGACGCCGCCGACGGCATCGGTGGTGATCGCAAGCCGGCGCCCCTTCAGGACCGGAATCACTCCGCGGCCTCGAGCATGGCAAGCTCCGCCGGACGCTGGTCCTGGATGTCGCTCCAGCGGTCGAAGGCCCTGAGGTAATGCGCATGCGCCCGTTCCCAGGCATGGTCATCGGGCTCGCCCCAGAGGCGGCGGTATTCCGGCGAGGCGGGATAGGGATAGAGCGGCACCGGATCGTTGGCCCAGACGTCATGCGCCTGCAGATGCTCGCGCCAGCGCGCGATCTCGGCGCGGTCGTCGCCCGCGCTCTCGAGCAGGTTCGCCTGCACGAAAGGCACATGCCGGCGGGTCTCGATCAGGAGTTCCGCGAGTTCGTCGTTGTCGAGCTTGCAGCGTTTCATCAGCGCCGCCCGGCCCTCGACCGAGAGGCTCTCGACGCCCGCCTCGACCGAGACGCAGCCCGCGCGGCCGAGGCGTTCGATCTGCGCGGGCTTCCAGATGTCGATCCGGGTCTGGATGCCGAATTGCACATCCCGCTCCGCCAGCGCCGCGAGGAGGTCGTCGCGGGGCAGGAAGATTTCGTCGATGAAATAGAGATACCGCACGCCCTGGCCGATCAGCCCGTCGATCTCCGCGAGCAGCAGGTCGAGATCGCGCCGCCGGTACCTGTCGCGGAAGTCGAGTTTCGCGCAGAAGGTGCAGGCATAGGGGCAGCCGCGGCTCGCTTCCACCT
>CAYMOD010000227.1:0-4198 GCA_964391945.1 uncultured Rhodobacterales bacterium
CCCACAGCAGTGGCTGGGGCTACGGCCCGAGCGGCATTCTCGGCATCGTCCTGATCGTCGTCATCGTCCTCATCCTGATGGGGCGAATATAACGGGGCCGCGCGCCTTCCTTGAGGCGCGGCCGAGAGGAGGCCGCGACGCCTATACGCTCGCCGCTATCCGCGCCACCTCGGCGAGCACCCGGTTGTGGGTTTCCGCCGAAACCTTCGGCATCGCGCAATAGGCCGTGACGATCACCGGCCCGCGATCTGCCGGCCAGGCCACGGCGACGTGATTGGCCTCGCCCTTCCCGCTCGTGCCGGTCTTGTCGCCCACCAGCCAGGTCGGCGGCAGGCCCGCCCTCAGCCGCTTGTCCCCCGTCCTGTTCATCAGGTGCCAGGCCGTCAGCTGCGAGCGCCCGCGCAGCGACAGAACCTCCGTGAAAAAAAGCTTCCGGAGCGTCTCCAGCATCGCGGCTGGCGTCGTCGTGTCGCGCAGATCGCCGGGTGCGTCATGCGCGTTCAGCGCCGGCTCGATGCGATCCAGCCTCGTGACCTCGTCTCCCAGCGCACGCAAGAACGCCGTCAATCCACCCGGCCCGCCTGATTCTGCGAGCAGCAGATTGGCCGCCGTATTGTCGCTGATCGTCACGGTCGCTTCGCAAAGTGCCGCCACGCTCATGCCGGGCGCACCCACATGCTTCTCGGTCACCGGCGACCAGGAGACGAGATCGTTCTTCGTATAGGTGATGCGCCGGTCGAGCGATTCTTCCTCCCGGTCGACGCGCGACAGGATGAAGGCGCTCAGCAGCGTCTTGAAGGTGCTGCACATCAGGAAGCGCTCATCGCCCCTATGCGCCACAGATGCTCCGGTCGAGAGATTGAGCACGGCCACACCGAGCCGGCCGCCATGCTCCCGCTCCAGTGCAGCAAGGCGCGCCCCGGCCGTGCCCGGGCCATCCGCCTTCACCTCTACCTGCAAGGAAGCGATGGCGGGAACGGCGAACGCGGTGCCGACGAGTGCCTGACGGCGCGATAGTGTAAATGTCATGCCTACCTCCGAGGGGATGAACGCGACCCGGCGGCCTCGATAGCCCGTCACTTTGGCAAAGGACCGACGCGGTTTCGGCAAAACAGGGACGCCGCTTCGGCACTCGACTCGCAGCGGCCGGCGACGCATCTTGCGGCGACGGAAACATCGAGGGCGGCATGGCCGACGAGTCTATCGAAGCGCTCGAACGGGCGTGGCACGATCTGTTCCACAAGATCCTGCGGGCCGGCAGAGAAGACGGAGAGCGGGCGGCGTTCGATCGCGTGCTGCGCCTGATCCAGACAGCCGCGGCAGAGTCCGGAACGGCGGTCGCTGCCGAAACCGCGCCGCAATCGCCGGTGCGACAGGCCGAGACGCGCGCGGATTTTTCCGCCCCGACGGCCGCCAGGCCCGATCCCGGCGTTTCGGAGCCGGCGCAATCCCGGTCGCCGGCAGATGCGAGTCAGTCCGTCGTGCCGCTGCGCAACCCGCGCGAATGGGATGCGCCCGAATCTTCCGGCTTCGACCGATCCGGTTGACGCTCGCCGCCTGGGTGCTGGCCGCCGCCGAATCTATCCCGCGACGCCGGCCACCTGCTCCGCGAAGCGCATGTCGACACAGCTCTCATAGGGAACGTCGCGGCTGATAAGACCTCCGGAGAGGAGGCCCAGCTTCTGCCGCACGAAGCCCTCCACCGGCAGGACCGGATCGCGCCCCCAGACGCCCAAGCGCCGGCAGCGCTCGATGCTCGCCGCGAGAATGTCGGGCGCGAGATCCGGGAACCAGTCTCTCACCGCAGCGGCGATGTCGGGAGCGGCGCGGGTGGCGACCCATTGCTGCGCGCGGTGGGCGGCGCGCGTCATGCCGAGCACCTTGTCGGGCTCGCGCTCGATGACGGTCCGCGTGGTGATGAGGGTGGTGTAGGACGTCCGGCCGCGACTCGCCGCGGCATACCAGACATGGCCGACGCCATCGCGCAGAAGCTGCTCGACGAAGGGCTCGAACACCTGGATCACGTCCACGGTCCCCGCGCGTAGCGCTTCCGCATTCTCCGCCATCGGCCGGTCGGCGATGCGATCCAGACCCTCCGGATCGATGCCCGCGCGGCGCATATCCTCCTGCAGGCAGAGCCACGGCGTCGGCGCCTCGGCCACCGTCGCGATGCGCAGGCGCTCCAGGTCCGAGAAACGGAAGCCGGGCTTCGGCTCGCGGCCGATCAGGAAGAAGGGATCGCGGGTCACGACTTCGCAGAAGGCGACCAGTGGCGAGTCCGGATTCTCGTCATGGTGACGCATAACCTGCATCGGCCCGCCCCAGACGAAGGCCGTTTCGCCGGAAAGCAAAGCGGCGGTACTGCCGCCCTCCGCCGCGGTCGCCACGGAGACGTCGAGCCCTTCGGCCGCGTAGAAGCCCAGCGAAACCGGCAGGTAGAAAGGCGTGTAGAAGACGGCGCGGAAGGGCTCGTGCAAAGTAATCGTCATCGAAATCTCCACGATCGTGCCGGGTCTTCCACGACGAGCGGCCTCGGCGGCCGAGTATCCTCAGCAGGAGACACGTCGCGCATGCCCCCTGGCAAGCCGGTCTCGACCCCACCCGCAACCCTTGTGACCGATCTCACAGGCGGCCTCCCGTCGACGCGCGGCTGCCCGAACCATCGCACCCGACCGTTGGCGCAGACGCCCTGCCCGGCCTAAGCTCTCGTCGGGGGTGCGAGCATGACGGTCGCAAGGCGCATTGCGCGGCGGTTGAGGCGGTTCGGCGGGACGATGATCCAGGTTGCCCCTGCGGTCACCGTTCTGGTCGCCCTGTCGCACGCTCTCGACGGGCAAGCCTTTCTGATCATGCTGGGCCTGTTCACGGCAATGGCGACTGCACTCGCAGCACTATTGTCACGCTTCGAACGAACAGCGGGTCGAAGCGAAAGACGCAGAGAGGCCGTGGCAATTGCGAGCCGCCGAACTCTTCGCACGATCCATTGACAAGCGCCGCCGCGGAGGCGACATCTGGAAGATGAATAGCGCCGCAGCATTTCAGCGACTCCTTCCTCGCGGAGGAAAACGCATCGAGGGCTCTTAGCCCCCGGCTCGGCCATGCGTGCGCCCCGAGCCCGGGGCGCTTTCAAGACGCATCTTCGATTTCGTCCGGCGAGATGACCATGAGCGGGACGAGTCGAGCCGACGGACACGGATCCGCGCTCCGAACGGCAACGCGCACAATTTTCATTTTTTCTTGTTCGGCAATCATCCGCTCGTCGCGGATCGCCGTTGTTCAATCTGATCTGCCAGAGGTGCCCGAATGAGCCAGGCTATCGACCTCGGAAACAAGCCCCAGATCGTCGTCAGCCAGGACGATCACGAGAAGCTGATGGACCTCGCCGAGGCGGCGATGCAGCGCGCCCCCGCCGTCGCGGAGGAGCTGCTCGCCGAGATGGACCGGGCCGACGTGCTGCCGGTAACCGACCTTCCGGCGAACGTCATTCGGATGGGCACGACGCTCACCTACAGTGCGGATGATCAGAAGCGGCGCGTCACGCTGGTCTTTCCCGCCGATGCCGATATCGCGCAGGGCCGCATCTCGATCCTGACCCCGGTCGGCGCGGCACTGATCGGTCTGTCCGAGGGCCAGTCGATCCGCTGGACCGCCCGCGACGGCCGCGTCCACACCCTCACCATCGAGTCCGTCGAGCCGCCGGAAGCCTGATTTCCGCGCCATCGCCACCGCCTGCCGCCGTGCAACGTCGCGCCGAAAACGCTGCACGACGTTGCACGGACGGAACGGTCTCGCCTTCTCCCGCTCGACGCCCGCCCCCGAAGAGGGAAGGAAAGGGAAGGAAAAGGAAGGAAAGGGAATGGTCTCCCGCTCCGCTCGGCCGCATGCCGGCAGGGGACGCTTTCCGTCCGTATGACCGCCGCCGGCACCGCGAAGACCCGACGGTCCGGCCATCTTCACTTGACCTACATCATAGCTGCGGCAATATTCGGCCCATGAACCGCTTCGCGCTGCTGCTCACGCTACGACTTACCAGCCCGTCCCTCTGAGGGGGACGAGGTGGGCCGGCCTTTTTTCGGCCATGGGTGAGCGTGACACCGGGTATCGGGGGACAGCATGACGGTTCGAAATCACAGACATGGATCGATGCGGCGCGACGTGGGGCGCGCGCTGCGACTTATGGGCGGTCCGCGGGCCTGAA
>CAYMOD010000228.1:0-4186 GCA_964391945.1 uncultured Rhodobacterales bacterium
GAAGCTCATCGCCAGGGAATTCTCGCGCAAGCTCGACAAGCAGGAAAGGTCCCGGATGCACCTGGGGCTCGGCCGGACCGACATCGCGGCACTCGCGGACAGGCTCTCGGCCGACCACTCCGGAAGCTCCTCACCGACAGCAAGGCGCTGGAAAGGGAGACGAAGAAGCTGGAGGAGGAGATCCGTTCCCTGGCTCCCACTCGTGCCGTCACCCGGGACTACCTGAAGAAGACCGACGAGCTCGCGGACTACATGGTGACCGGGAAGGTCAGCAAGAACCTCCTCAGGAATTCCGATGCCATCGCGCTCCTGCTGGGTGATGCTCGCTTTTTGAGGCTACCGTATTTCGAGGCCTCCGACATGCGGTCATTTCTCGGCGCCGTCCTGCTTGTCTGCTGTCTTGCGATCCGGCGACCGTGTCGGCCCAGGATGGTGAGGCGGTGACTGCCGCGAACCGCGAGGTGGAGCGGCTCTCCGTTGGTCATCAGGTGCGACTCTCGGGAGGCCTCGACTCGACGAGGGTCTCGATGGTCTCGCGCTTTCAGTCGGACATCGGCCTGGTGCGCGCCCGCCACCGGGCTCGACGGCTACGAGAATCCGCCTCTTGCTGCTCCCCCGGTCCGGAGGATTGTAGATGTGGGCCGCCAGTTCCGCGCCGAACTTGGCGCAGTTCGCCCGCGCCGGGTCGCCGCCACCAGCCATGTCGTCGATCTCGACGACGTCCGAAGTTGAGGCTCGTCTGCGGCGGGCCGCATCATCAGCCGGATGGCATGTCCGATCTTCCATGCTGTCCGCTGGGAACGCCGAGTTGCTTCGCGAGGATGACCGAACTGACGCCTTTGCTTGAGCGACCCGTCTGGATGGTGCCGTGCGGGGGCGCTCCGGCACATCTATTCACGCGTGATGAAGGGGCATCCTCGGCCTTTTGGTTTCGGCGCTCTTCATCATTGTGTGGAAATTAAATAGAGATTTGATCCGCAGGTCTTGCTTGTCGCTGTCCAGTACAGGGCGGCGGTCCCAAGTGGGAGATATATCGCATGACGTGGAGCTTCTCCGGACTTCCCCGTCCGATCCCCCTTCCTTGATCATATGCATGCAGACTGGGAGAACCCGAGGTTCCGTCGGAGCTCTATGCTCGATAATGTGAGTGGGACCCGGTCAGCGGACACCATCAGGGCCAGCGGCCGTCGCGCCGCGCTAACAGGCCGGACAGATGACCGCACCAACAGATCCGCATCAGACGCCAACTTCACCCTTGCAGAGCGGGGGCCGTCCACAGACGACAGGCCCGTCGGGACGGTGCCGGGCCGAGGTGGATGGGCGCGAGAGGCGCCCATCCAAAGACTCACTGTGCAGCCACCGGCTGTTCCGGCGCACCCGCCGAATCCGGGCGGTCCGGGAGCGCGTCGACGTCCTCCGAGCCGATGTTGGTTCCCAAGGTGAAGTTTATCAGATCCGAAACCGTGAACGTGTCGCCTGTGCCGAGCGTCGGCTTCCATTCCGGATCACGCACGATGAAGGATGCCTTGTCGGCTGCGAGGATCGCCGCGAAGGTCCGGGCCACGATCTGCGCGCCCACACCGGCGAGCCGGAAGCCACCGTTCAGCACCTCGGCCTCGCGGAGGCAGTAGAACCAGAGCGGCGTCTCGCCCTCGCCACCGGGAATGTCCTTCCAGACCTGGTCTTGCGTGAGCCGGGGCGAGGTCCGGAAGTGTCTGGCCACCGTCTGGCCGCTCGGCAAGCGGGCATCGAGGCCGCGCTGCAGGTTGCGGCTCGCCAACGAGCGGACCGTTGCCTCGGGAGAGCCGACCGGCGACACCGCGGGGTCGATCACCGTGTTCGGCAGCCGCAGCAGCGGCGTCGCAATCCGGATGTCGATCTGCTTGCCGGGCTGTGCCGTCGGCCCGAAGAAGGCGTCCCAGTCGATGCGCAGTTCCTCGGGGATCCGCCGGCGGCCTCGAAGATCGCCGATATTCTCTGGTGCGTCCGCCTGCTCCGGGAATATGGCGGCGACGCGTGGCGGCGGAGGGAGGTCGGAGGAGCTGAGCCGGTAGGCGGGTCGCACTTGGCTGTGGCCGAAGCGGTAGGCCGCCACGCTGAACTCGACCGGCATGAAGGCGTTGCCGTGCTCCGGGAAGGAGAACGGAAGCTGATCGAGCGCGACCTGGATGGCATCCCGCCCAACCGTCCGGGTCAGGAATTCGTTGATCACGATCCACTGGTAATGCCAGCGCACAAGGTGCTGCGCCTGTTCGAAGCGCTCCTGGATGCCTGCCGACGCATCGGTGGCCTCGTCGAACACCTTGTTGTGGAAGTGCAGGAACAGTGCGTGAAGCTGCGCGACAATGAGGTTCTCGTCGTTGCGCGGGTCGCCGATCAGGGCGATGCCCTCGGCGTTGCGCGGCAGGTCGAACGGGGTTTCTCCGGTCAGGAACTTGCCGGGATTGTCCTTCTGGTAAAGGTACGGCTGCACCTTCGGCCCCAGGCCGTAGACGCTGTCGAGCTCGAACGCCGGCGTGCGGAAGTTCCGCGTCGCAGTGGGGTCGATCTGCTGCTCGAGGCTCGAGGTGGCGTCGAGCGTCAGGTCGTGGTCGATGAACTGGCCGAGGAAGGTGTAGCCGGCCTTGATCCGCAGGTTGTCCTGGCTTGGGTCGAACGCTGCGCCGCCGTCCATCGGCCCGTCGACCTTGCCGAGTTCATCCGGCCCGGGTTTGAACGACTTCAGCGACCGGAGGTAGGGCAGCATGCGCCCGAACCGGCCGGTCTCCTCGAACCGGCCCCCCCGAACATCGCCGCCGCGGTCGAAACTGCCCTTTCCATATCCGGTTCCGTGACCACTAAAGTACGTGTTTGCCATTCATTCACCTCAGATACGTGAACTAAGTAGTAGAGGCTCTTGCTTCGTCGATCAGCTAATTGGAGGCAGGTTTCCCGGCACTCGGGCTGTCACCTTTAGGCGAACTCGTATCAATGCTATGCGAACTCGATCAATGCCGCGGAGGGTAACACACCTTTAGCAGATTCTGAAACCGATTCCGCGCGGACGGCGAGTGTGGGCTCGATTCGGCCCAAGGTTGTGACTCCCGCTTTCTTTTCCATCCGACGAAGCGGGCGAAGTTCAGCGAGGAGCAGGAGCGAAGAGCGCCGCGAGATCGTCCTGCGTGAGGTCGAGGGGGCCTTCGGCGGGCCCTTCGAACAGGGCGTCGGCCAAGGCCTGTTTCCTGGCCTGCAGCGCGGCGATCGCCTGTTCGACGGCGCCCTCGGCCACGAGCCGGAAAACAAAGACGGTGCGGATCCTGGCCGATGCGGTGGACACGGTCCATCGCCTGGCGCTCGACGGCCGGGTTCCACAACAGGTCGTAGAGGATCACCGTGTCGGCGGCCGTCAGCGTGAGGCCGACGCCGCCCGCCTTGAGGCTGATGAGGAAAAGCGGCGCCCGCGCGGCCTGGAACGCTGCGACCACCTCCTCGCGGTTCCGGGTCTCGCCGGATGGCCTCTACGTCTGCGACATGTCCGTAATGCCCTTCAGTTCGGCCGCGAACCCGGTGCGCACGCTGGTTGCGCTTTCGTTGCGGCTCTCTCGACACCTCGCGTGAAGGCCGCTGCCGCCGGCGCGCGAAACAGGGCTTCAGCAATCGAAGGCGAGGCTCATGCTAGAGCGGCCCGCCAGCAGGCGGTCCAGCCGGTGCAGCAGGTTATGGCGGAGCGCCCTGACGCGCGGCGGAGAGAGGCCTAGCTAGGGGAGGCTCAGGAAGGGGCTGCCTGACGCAGTGGATTGTCAGGCAGGGTGGGCCATGCTCGCACACTCTGGCTGCTTGGAGGCGCGGGTTCCGGTAACCCTGCGCGTTCCGTCAGACGAGTGCGAGACACTTCCGCCCGCAACATGAACTGCAGTCCCGGCGTCGCAGCTCGCCCTCCTCTTCCCGTGGCCGGCGAAGCCATACGGAAGGAAGTCGACCGGGCTGACGAAGGCCCGCACCTCGCCGGTTGCGCGGTCGGGCCGCGGCCCCGCCGAGTGCGCAACCAATGACAACCCCGGAGGATGGTCCGGCCGCGATGGGGAATCCGGACAGCCGCTGGTACAGGATCCTGATCGGGGATCCCGGCGAGCCGGAGGCACGGGATTGCGGTGACCTCCGGCGCCGCCGATTTCGGCTGCGGTTGATAGCCGTGAGGCCACCTTTC
>CAYMOD010000229.1:0-4169 GCA_964391945.1 uncultured Rhodobacterales bacterium
GCCACATCCGCTTCGGCCGGATGGAGCGCCGCCAGCAGGAGGCCCAGAACGCCCTGCTCGTCGCCGAGCTCGAACGGATCGCGCAGACCTCCGGTCTCGCGCCGGGGTTTTCGGACACGTTCAGGGAGCAGTATGTGCGCGGCGCGGGCGAACTCGATCTCGTGCGCTCCGGGCTCGACGACACGATGCGCACCGCCTACCAGGCGATGCGCGAACTCTGGCATGGCCGCAAGGACGTCGAGGATCTGCGCACCGCCGCCTATCTCGTCTCCATCGGCCGCATTGCCGCGAGCTATCGCTCCAAGGGGCTCTGACCGCCGCCTGAAACCCCGCCGCCTTCGCGGGCCGCGAGGGCCTTCCGCACCCGGCGCATCAAACCCTGCGCGGCCTTCGCCTTGTGCCGCCGGTTCCGTGCCGGGCTCCAGGCGCAGAACGGCAGCAGGGTCCGGTCGCCGAGCCCGTCGATGAGGACGAAACACCCGTTCGCCGCATCGTGAACGAGGTTCTTGGGACGGAAATCGCGCGTCACCACCGCGCTCGTCCTGAACCAGTCGAGGAACGCCTCGAGATCGCCGCGCCACCGGCCGGGATCATGCCCCTCGTCGAGCAGCCGCTGCAGCGTCGGCGCCAGTTCCCCGGAGGGCGTGCGCACCGCCGCGACCACCAGTCCGGGGCCGAGATCGGTTGCGACAAGGCCCAGGAACTGCTGGAGGAACCGCCGCTCCTCCGGGGGGGCCGCCTGCATCCGCCGGTATTCCGCCAGTTCGCGCCGCAACATCACCGGGCCGATGTAGTAGCGATGCAGCCGCCGCAGGCCGCGCGGGCTTCCGGCCGACACCCGCGCCTCCGTATCCGTCCGCGGTACCTTGACCAGCCGCCCCGACCCGTCCGGATGCTCGTAGACCAGCCGCCACTTGCCGTTCGCCACCGGCCGGTGCCCGGCAAGGCGCATCACGTCCTTCGGTTCGCTCATGCCGCCCCGCGCCATCCGGGCCGCGGTGATCCGGTCCGGCCCATACGCCTTGAAGCATATTCGACGAACCGGTGTTCGTCGAATATGCTCCATGTCATTGAGGGGGCGCGTTTTCGAACCGCGAAAGTGGTATTCATTTTCGCTGAAAACGCCCTAGCCGCCCTTGCGGATCAGGTATTCGCATTCCGCGCCCGCCAGCCTGCGCTCGCCCAGGAACCCGTGCCCCTGCTCGGCGCAGAAATGCGGCACGTCGATCAGCGCCGCCGGATCATCGGCGACCATCCGCAGCACCTGCCCCGGCGCCAGCGAAGCAAGCCGCTTGCGCGCCTTCAGCACCGGCAGCGGGCAGAGGAGCCCGCGCGCATCGAGTTCGGCATCCCAGGTCATCCCGCTCCTCTACGGCCCGTCCGCCCGGCTTGTCCATGCCCTGCCATCCCGCTGCGCGCCGGCTTCCCGCCCGTCCACGCCATTGTTACGCCATCGTTACGCCATCCGGGATGACGCGGAGCCGCCGACGCGCTAGAGCCTGTCCGGGCGAACACCGGTTCGCCGAAGAGGCTCTCCAGTCATGGAGCGGGCGCGTTTCCGAACCGCGAAAGCGGGCACCGCCTTCACTGAAAACGCTCTGGGAATACTCCCAGAACAGCCGGGATCCGTGGAATGTTGGGGATCGATCTCTGGGACGCAACGCTGGTGCCGGCGCTCGCCGAGGCCACGCGTGCGGGCGTGCTGTCGTTTCTCTCGCCCTGCGGGCTGCCGATCGTGCCGCCCTATCTTGCCTATATGGCCGGCGCCTCGCTCGACGAGCTCGGCGAGCGCCCCGGCGCCGACGCCCGCATTGCCCGCACCGCGCTCTTCTTCGTGCTCGGCCTCTCGACGGTCTTCCTGTTCCTCGGCCTCGCGGCTTCGGCCTTCGGCAGCCTCTTTCTCGGCTATCAGCGCGAGATGGCGATCGTCGCCGGCATCGTCATCATCGTCTTCGGCCTGCATTTCCTCGGCATCCTGCGCCTGCCGATCCTCCAGCGCGAGGCGCGGCTCGACGCCCGGGCCGAGACCGGCACCGCCCTCGGCGCCTATGTCCTCGGCCTCGCCTTCGCCTTCGGCTGGACCCCCTGCATCGGCCCGGTCCTCGGCAGCATCCTCGCGCTCGCGGCACAGGACGGCTCGGTCGGCCGGGGCATGATGCTGATGGGCTTCTATGCGCTCGGCCTCGGGCTGCCGTTCCTGCTCGCCGGCGTGTTCCTGCGCCGCGCCATGGGGCTGATGGCGCGGATCAGGCGATACATGCCGGCGATCGAGCGGGCGATGGGCGTCCTCCTCGTCGGCGTCGGCGTCGCGCTGCTCACCGGCTGGTTCACCCAGTTCTCGTTCTGGCTGCTCGAGACCTTCCCCGCCCTCGCCCTCATCGGCTGAGCACCGGCTGCATCCGCGCTACATCGTCGTGACGACGTGACATGCCATGACCGTGATCCGCACCTCCTCGCCGCTTCCGGCAAGCCGCAGGTCGCAGTCGGCGGTGCTGTGGAAGCTCAGCGAGGATGGCGCTTCCCCGGTTTCAGCGGCCTCGGGAAGCGCGACCGCGCCGGATTCATGGAAGCGCACGCTCGCTACCGCCTCGCCGTTCGGCAGGAGCGTGACGTTCTCGATCCCGCTCGTCAGGGCAAAATCCTCGATGGCGCCGAGGCCGTGCGGACCCGCCATCATCATGCCCCCGAGCATGAGCATGTTCTCCCGCGTCGCGACGAGGTCGTAGCGGATTGTGGGCCCGCCGGAGCCGACCACCGCCCCGCTGGCGGCGATCTGCGCCGTCTCGGCGACGTGGCGCTCGACCCAGTCGCGGATCGCCTCCCAGTCGCCGCTCTCGACGATTCGGAGCGATTCCTCCGTCATCGCATCGACAAAACTCCGCACATCCGCCTCGGTCAATGCCGTGTCCTGGGCCGTGTCCTGGGCGAGCACGCCGGTGGAAAACCCGGTTGCGGCGGCAGCGGTCACGACCGCGGCGGCGAAAATACTGGTTCGCATGACGTTCTCCCTGGTCTCGGCCGGCCACCCGCCCGGCGGCCCGATGCCTTCCAACGGAGCCGGACCGGGCGGCGTTCCATCACCCGGAGCAGGGAGAGTGGGTGATTCACTCCCCTCATCGGGCCAGCTCATCGGGGCGCGGGATCGGCGTCTACGATCGGGCAGGTTCCACGCATGGCTTTGAATCAAGGGCTCGAGGGGTTTTCACACATGGGCGCCCTCTGCCCGCGCCTCACGCCCGCCCCGGCGCCAGGGTTCGAAGATCGCCTCCGCCTCGGCGCGCCCCTTCGGCGTCAGCCGCAGGCGCCTTCCCTCGCGGGCGATGAAACCGATGTCGAGGGAACGCAGGAGCACCCGCTCGGTCCGCGCCTCGTCCCAGCGCAGGTGGTCGCGCAGCGCCCGGGTCGTGTTCTCCTCCTCCGCCGCCGGCCCCTTCTCGTGGTTGAAGAGATGCGCCACCAGCGACCGGCAATCGGTATCGAGCCGCTCGCCGCGGCGGGCGATCTCGCGGGCCAGCATCCCGTAGCGTGGCGCGAACAGGAAGGCCGCGGCGAAGAACACCCCCGTCATCATCGCCATCGCCCCCCCGATCGACACGTCCCACGCGACCGCGAGGTGATAGCCCGCGACCGAGGACCCCGCTCCGATCGCGACCCCGAGCACGAGGATCAGCCACAGCCGGTCGGTGATGAGGATCGCCGCCGCCGGCGGCACGATCACGAAGGCGATGAAGAGGATCGCGCCCACCGCGTCGAACGAGGCCACCGCCGTCGCCGAGGTGAGCGCGAGCAGCCCGTAGAAGAGCGCCCCCGGCGCGAAGCCGAGCGCGGTGGCAAGCGCCGGATCGAAGGTGGCGATCTTCAGCTCCTTGTAGAAGAGCGTCACGAATGCCGCATTGACGACCGCGAGCGCCCCGATGCTGATGAGCGCCCGCGCGATCTCGTGCCCGCCCAGGGTCACCGTGTCGAGCCAGACGAAGGCGATCTCGCCCAGCAGCACCGCGTGAACGTCGAGATGCACGTCCCGCGCGTAGACATTGATCAGCAGCACCCCGGCCGCGAAAAGGGCCGGGAACACCAGCCCGATCGCCGCATCGGCCTTGACGAGGCGGGTGCGCGCCAGCGCCTCGGTCAGGACCACGGTCAGGAGCCCCGCCGCCGCCGCGCCGAGG
>CAYMOD010000230.1:0-4155 GCA_964391945.1 uncultured Rhodobacterales bacterium
GACGATCTTCCGGGCGAGGCCCTCGGCGATCGCGGTCTTGCCGACGCCGGGATCGCCGACGAGCAGCGGGTTGTTCTTGCGCCGGCGGCAGAGCACCTGGATGCAGCGCTCCACCTCGGGCTCGCGCCCGATCAGCGGATCGACATCGCCTTTGCGGGCCTTCTCGTTGAGATCGACGCAGTATTTCTGCAACGCGGTCTCCTCGCCCTCCTTGGCGGGCTGGGCCTGAGCACGATTCTGCTCGACAGCCTCCTCCGCCCCCTTCACCGGCCTCGCCTCCCCGTAGTTCGGGTCCTTGGCGACGCCGTGACTGATGTAGTTGACCGCGTCGTAACGGGTCATGTCCTGTTCCTGCAGGAAATAGGCGGCATGGCTCTCGCGCTCGGCGAAGATCGCGACGAGCACGTTGGCGCCGGTGACTTCCTGCCGGCCGGAAGACTGGACGTGGATCGCGGCGCGCTGGATCACCCGCTGGAAGCCGGTGGTCGGCGCCGCCTCCGAGCCGTCGATGTCGGAGACGAGCGCGTCGAGCTCCTCGTCAAGGAAGGTGATGATGTTGTTCCGGAGCTTGCCGATATCGACGCCGCAGGCCTTCATCACCCGGGAGGCGTCCGGCTCGTCGAGCAGCGCAAGCAGAAGGTGCTCCAGCGTCGCCAGCTCGTGCTTGCGGGCGTTGGCCTGCGCGAGGGCGGCGTGGATTGCGGCCTCGAGGGTGCTCGTGAATGAGGGCATGTCCGCGTTCCTTCCAGTCAGAGCGCGCCGGCGTACCGGGGCGGACGAGGGGGATCGGTTCCATCCCCGACACCTTAAACTTCGGCTTTATCGAGTTTGCTTCAAGGGCAATTTTCGTCAGGCCGCCCCGGACGCCGAAAAAAGTGCGTGACCGCACCTGTCTGTCCGCCTCGCGGCGGAATACGGCGGCAAGGCGAGAGGATTCCACATCTTCCGCCGTCCCTGCGCGAGTAATCATATAGGCCGGAGCTGGCCGTCGTGAAGGGGTGCCCGGAAGCCTGTGGCGAAGGTCTCAGAACCTGTCCTTGCGCCGCCGGATCTCGGCGAAGACATCGGCGTCGGCAACATGGGCGAGGCCGAGATGGGCCTTCATCTCCGGATCGGCGGCGCGCAGGAAGGGATTGGTGCGCCGCTCCTCGGCAAGGGTCGGACCCATCGTGTCGCGGCCGGCGGCGCGGGCGGCGCGGATCCCTTCGGCACGGGCGGCGAGGGCGGCGTCCGGCTCACCGAGCGAAAGCGCGAAGCGGAGGTTTCCTTCGGTATATTCGTGCCCGGAGAAGAGCCGCGTCTCCGGCGGCAGCGCGGCGAGCCGCGAGAGGGTTTCCCACATCATCCCGGCCGTGCCCTCGAACACCCGGCCGCAGCCCATCACCATCAGGCTGTCGGCGGCGAAGAGCGCCCGGTCGCCCGGGAAATGAAAGGCGATATGCCCGATCGTGTGGCCGGGGGCATCGAGTACCGCCGCTTCGGTGGTGCCGACGGCCACGGTATCCCCGTCGCGCACGCCGCGGTCGAGCCGCGGCAGCCGGTGCCGGTCCGCCTCCGCCCCGATGACGGTGGCGCCGAAGCGGGTGCGGAGGTCATCGACGCCTTCGACATGATCGGCATGATGATGGGTGATGAGGATGAGGTCGAGATTCCAGCCGCGCGCGTCGAGCGCGCGCACGATCGGCGCCCCTTCGGGCGCATCCACGAGCGCGACCGTCCCCGTGGCGCCGTCGCGCAGGAGATAGGCGTAATTGTCCGAGCGGCAGGGGATCGTGACGATCTCGAGCGGCATGGGAGCCTCTTGACCTTTCTTGTGCGCGGGTTGGCGCCAGTCTCGGCGATCGGCTAGAATGATGCAATGCATGTGGACGTCGTGGATCTGCGGGAATTCTACTACCGGACCCGGCTCGGGAGTACGGCGCAGCATGCCCTGCAGGAGGCCGTGCGCACGCTCTGGCCCCGGACCGAGGGCATGACGGTCGCGGGGTTCGGATTCACGGCGCCGCTGCTGCGGCCGTTCCTGGTGGATGCGCGGCGCGTCATCGCGCTGATGCCCGCGCAGCAGGGCGTCATGCCCTGGCCGGCAGACCTGCCCAATCTCAGTACCCTCGTGGAGGAGACCGCCTGGCCGATTCCGGCCGGAGTGGTCGACCGGATCATCGTCGCCCACGGGCTCGAGACCTGTGAGCGGCCCGATGCGCTCCTTGACGAGATCTGGCGGGTGCTGGCGCCCTCGGGGCAGGTGATGTTCGTCGTCCCGAACCGCTCGGGCGCCTGGGCGCGGCGTGACGCGACGCCTTTCGGCTTCGGCCGCCCCTACAGCCTCCGGCAGATGGAGAGCCTGCTGCGCAAGCACCGTTTCGTGCCGGAACGCCATGCCGCCGCGCTCTACGTACCGCCGGCGCATGGCGGCTTCTGGCTCCGGACCGCGCCGGTCTGGGAGGCGCTCGGCCGGCGGTTCGAATGGCGGCTGCTTGCGGGCGCGCTCGTTGTCGAGGCGAGCAAGCAGATCTACGCGCGGCCGCCCCCGGGCAGCAAGGTCGGCGTTTCCGGCCCGCTCGCGGTTTTCGACGGCCTGACCCGGCCGCGGCCGGAGCCGGTCGCGGGACGGCGAATCCGCCGCTGAATCGGTGCGGCGGGCCCTTGATTGTCCTTGCAGTTCTGCCGTTTGTGTCGATCCTGGCCGGAGGCGGCCTGCGTATTGCCACGCCCTGCGGCCTCTGCTATCACCGCGCCCACTCGCGGGGAGGAACGACCCGCGGCGGATTCCCGAGCGCCCGGCCGGGGTTGAGGGTCGAGGGGCGCGAAGAATGACAAGCGGGGGGTATGTGTGTCCAGCGCAGCTTCACTGACCGCGGGCGTTGCCGGCCGCTATGCGACCGCGCTCTACGACCTGGCGCGCGAGATGAATTCGGTGGAGCGGGTCGAGGCCGATCTCCTCGCGCTCGAGGCGGCGCTGAAGGAGAGTGCGGATCTGCGTGATCTGATCTCCTCTCCCGTCTATCCGCGGGTCGAACAGGGGGCGGCGCTGAAGGTGCTCGCCGGCCGGATGGGCCTCGGTGTCGAGGTGACGAACATCCTCGGCGTGATGGCGGAGCACCGCCGTCTCTTCGTGTTGCCGCGGATGATCGAGGCGGTGAAGGGACTGCTCGCCGAGGCGCGCGGCGAGGTGACGGCGGAGGTGACTTCGGCGCGGCCGCTCAGGGACGAGGAGCGCGACGAACTTGCCCGTACCCTGCACGACAAGGTCGGGCGCACGGTGAAGCTCGACGAGAAGGTGGACGAGCGGCTGATCGGCGGTCTCGTCGTCAAGGTGGGCTCGCGGATGATCGACACGTCGATCCGCTCGAAGCTCGCCAAGCTGCAGAATGCCATGAAAGAGGTGGTATGATGACGATCCAGGCCGCGGAAATCTCCGCCATCCTCAAGGAGCAGATCAGGAACTTCGGCCAGGAGGCCGAGGTCGCCGAGGTCGGCCGCGTCCTGTCGGTGGGCGACGGCATCGCCCGCGTTCACGGGCTCGACAACATCCAGGCCGGCGAGATGGTCGAGTTCCCGGGCGGCATCCGCGGCATGGCGCTCAACCTCGAGATCGACAACGTCGGCATCGTGATCTTCGGCTCCGACCGCGACATCAAGGAAGGCGATGTCGTCAAGCGGACCGAATCGATCGTGGACGTGCCGGTGGGCAAGGGTCTGCTCGGCCGCGTCGTCAACGCCCTCGGCGAGCCGATCGACGGCAAGGGCCCGATCGAGGCCAGCGAGCGCCGCGTCGCCGACGTCAAGGCGCCGGGCATCATCCCGCGCAAGTCGGTGCACGAGCCGATGGCGACGGGCCTCAAGGCCGTCGACGCGCTGATCCCGATCGGCCGCGGTCAGCGCGAACTCATCATCGGCGACCGGCAGACCGGCAAGTCGGCGTTGGCGCTCGACGCGATCCTCAACCAGAGGAACTACAATACCGTCGCCGGCGACGACGAGTCGAAGAAGCTCTACTGCGTCTATGTCGCGATCGGCCAGAAGCGGTCCACGGTGGCCCAGCTCGACAATAAGCTCGAGGAGGCGGGCGCGATGGAATATTCCATCGTCGTCGCCGCCACCGCCTCCGAGCCCGCGCCGATGCAGTATCTCGCACCCTATGCCGCCTGCGCGATG
>CAYMOD010000231.1:0-4141 GCA_964391945.1 uncultured Rhodobacterales bacterium
ATCCGGATCGACATCTACCGCTCCTCGGGCGCCGGCGGCCAGCATGTCAACACCACCGATTCCGCCGTGCGCATCACCCACCTGCCCACCGGCATCGTGGTCACCTCGTCGGAGAAGTCCCAGCACCAGAACCGCGCCAACGCGATGGCGGCGCTGAAATCGCGCCTCTACGAACTGGAGCTCCGCAAGCGCACCGAGTCGATCCAGGCGAGCCACGAGGCAAAGGGAGACGCCGGCTGGGGCAACCAGATCCGCTCCTACGTGCTCCAGCCCTATCAGATGGTGAAGGACCTCAGGACCGGGGTCGAGACCTCCGATACCCAGGGCGTGCTTGACGGTGACCTCGGCCGGTTCATGGCCGCAGCCCTCGCACAGCAGGTCACCGGCAAGTCCCGGGCGGAGGCCCAGGCCGAAGCCTGAGGGGCCGGAGGAGCCCGCGTCCGTCGTCGGTCGGGCAGAGGGATTGGCCGCCCCATGCGGCCGGTGCGCCTCAGCGGTCGGACTGGATCGAGCCCTCTCCCTCGCCCTTCCCGGCGCCGGGCTCGTGGTCCTCGGGGAGTTCGGTGGTGATGCCCGAGGATTGATCGCCGGGCTGCTGGGCGACATTACCCCGGTCGTCCGCCCCGGCCCACGAGAGCGTCTGCCGGGTCTCCCCGTCGATTTCCTCGAGCGCGCCGTCGGCATCGGCGATCTTCCCGGCCACCGCCTGCTGGCCTTCGAGCTGTTCGAGCACGGCATCGCCGAAATCACCGAGGGAGGCGGCGTCCGTGGCCTCCTGCCAGATCTCGATCATGCCGGGCGAGGCATCGACCACCCATTCCGAGAAGCCGAGCGCAAAGT
Organism: uncultured Rhodobacterales bacterium; assembly: GCA_964391945.1. Lineage (GTDB taxonomy): Bacteria > Pseudomonadota > Alphaproteobacteria > Rhodobacterales > Rhodobacteraceae > Amaricoccus. The sequence continues at coordinate 841 of CAYMOD010000231.1, forward strand.
CCTGTCCGGTGGCGCGCGAAAGCTCGTCGAGCTGGTTCTGGACATCCTCGGGCATGGCCGCCGTCTGGTCCGCGTCCGTGGTCCCGCCCCCGAGCCGGTCGAGGATCTGGCTGTGCAGGAGCACCATCACGCTCCCGAGCTGTCCGACCACCCCGCTCACTGCCTTGGTGGTGGCAAGATTGCCCATCTGCTGCGCGGCTGTGGATTGCGCGGCCAGATCCTCGAGATTGCCGATCTCCTCGATCGCGGCCGGGTCAAGTTCCGGAAGGCCCTGCTCCTGCGCGGCCTCCTGGGCAAAGGCCGGACCGGCGGCGAGGGCGGCGCAGAAACCCGCAAATATGGATTGTCGGATCATGGATGTCTCCTTCCTTGCCGGCAGTTCGCCGTCTCCCGCTGAGTTGGGGCAGCGACCGGACGCGTCAAGGTGAGGGAAGGAGCAGCAGCCCGGACCCGCCTCTCCGCGGAGAGGGCCCCTGTCGAGACGTCAGGACAGGGCGGCGATCCGGTGGTGCCGGAGGCGTGGCCTTTGCGGAGGACTACTCGGCCGCCTCGGCCGTCGCGGATTCGCGCTGCTGCTCGCGGAAGGTCTCGCGCGGAGCGGAGAGGCGGGCCGTCGACCGGGTTCCGACAGGGTCGTCCTCGCGCCGGATCGAACCTTCGAAATGCGCGCCGCTCTCGATTGCGATCGTCTTGTGGATGATGTCGCCCTCGACGCGGGCAGAAGCCGCGAGGTGCACCTTGAGCCCGCGCAGCCGACCCACGACGCGGCCGTTGACGACGACCTCGTCCGCGACGACCTCGCCCTGCACGGTCGCCGCCTCGCCCACCGTGAGATGTGCCGCCCGGATGTCGCCTTCGATCGTGCCCTCGACCTGGATGTCGCCCGAGGAGGTGACGTTGCCGGTGATCGTCAGATCGGAGGAGAGAACGGAAGGGGCCGCCTTGCGCGTCGTCATCGCCGGAACCTGTGCGTCGGACTCCGCGGACCAGCCGGAGTCGAGATCCGGCACGGACGGCGGTGCCGATGGCTGCGGGACCGGTTCGGTCGGCTTGCTTCTAGAAAACATCCTTTGCGGCCTCCACATAGACCATCGGGTTGACGGGTTTGCCATTCAGACGCACTTCATAATGGAGATGCACGCCGGTGACGCGTCCGGTGGCACCCATATCACCGATATGATCCCCGCGCGAGACGCGCTCTCCGACCCTGACGCGATTCCTGCTGTTGTGCGCGTAGACCGTCTCGAAGCCGAATTCGTGCTGGATGCGGACGACGTTTCCGTAACCGCTCTCCCGCCCGGAAGCGGTGACGAGGCCATCGGCCGCCGCGTAGATCGGCGTGCCCTGCGGGGCCGCGAAATCGACGCCCGCATGGTGCTTGTGACGGCCCGAGATCGGGTGGCGGCGATTGCCGAAGCTGGACGTGAAGCGGTGGTCATCGAGCACCGGGGCCGCGAAGGGAATGCGGTTCGCTGCGATCCGCATCATGTTCATCCGGTCGAGGTCGACGAGAAGGTTGTCGTAGCGTGTCGTGATTTCGTCCTGGGCGTAGGAGCGGGTGGACATGCTGACCGGGCCGCCGGTGCCGGAATGCTCGCGCCGCACCTCGGCAAGAACGCTGCCGACGTCAAGATCCGCCGCCTTGAACAGGCCCTCGAGCGGCGCGAAGGAGTGCTGCACCGCGTATTCCAGTTCGGCGAGCATCTCCTCGTTGCGCCGGTTCATCGTCGCGATGCGGATTTCCATCTCCGCCATCCCGGCTGCGAATTCGTCGCGCTCTGCGATCGTGATATCACGTACGCGAACCGCTTCGGACAGGGCCGCGCTCACGGTCGCGAGGGTGGCCGACAGGTCGCTCTTGTTCCCGGCGACCAGACCCGCGGTCATGTCGGCAACCTGCGCGCGCAGGCTCTCGGCCTCGTCACGCGCGAGATCGCGCTGGTCCGCTACATCGGCGAGGCGGTGGCGCAGCACGTCGATGGCTGTCGCGAGTTCGTGTTTCTCCTCGATGACGCCGAGGCTCTCGGCCTGCTGATCGCCCATCCGGTCGAGAGCCTCGCGGAATCTCGCCTGCGCAGAAATGGCCTCCGCCGCGCGCTGGTCCCGCTCGGCAGTCAATGCAGCCAGTCGAGCCTCGAAGGCGGCATCGAGCGTGACCGCATTGTCCAGCGGCGCGCCCTTCTGGCCGCTCATGTCGAGCATGAAGGCGGTGGTGGAGAAGGTGAGCCAGCCCGCGGTGAGGGTCGTCGCCGCCATCAGAACGAGTTGCGACAGGGGAGTGAGGCGGAGGTAGCTGGTTCCGGCATCGCTCTGAAGCAGGACGCGCCTTTCGGGAAACACGCTCGCGAGCATGCGGTCAACCCGCCGCGTCAGCCCCCCCATGCCCCTGTCCCTTGTTATGTCCCGCTTCGGCTGATCGTTCCGTCGCCGTGAGTTCTTCTAGAGAAGTTAACGGCGGGAAGGCAACCCGCGCAGGCGGGCCTTGCCTGCAGCGGGCGGGATCGGCGGATCCCTGCCCAAAGAACCGGACACGGGAACCGGCCGCCGCGGCGGTTGATCGGGCCGCTATCCGAGAGCCCGGACTGCGGAAAGCACCTCCTCGACATGGCCCGGCACCTTGACCTTGCGCCAGACCTGACGGATGATTCCGTGGCTGTCGATCAGGAAGGTCGAGCGATCTATCCCCATGTATTTCCTGCCGTACATCGACTTCTCGACCCAGACGCCGTAGCGCTCGGCGACGTCGCCCGCCTCGTCGGAGGCAAGGATGAGATCGAGCCCGTGCCTGGCCTTGAACTTGTCGTGGCTGGTGACGCTGTCCTTGGAGATCCCGATGATTGTCGCGCCGGCGGCCTCGAACTCCGCCTGTTTCTCCGAGAAGCCGATGGCCTCCCTGGTGCAGCCGGACGTGTCGTCGCGCGGATAGAAGTAGAGCACGACGACACCTCCCGCATGCTCCGCGAGCGAGACCGTTCCGCCACCATCGCGCGGCAGGTTGACCTCCGGCGCCTTCTCTCCGATCGCGACACCCATCGCCGTCTCCTTCCATTCTTCCGTTTCCAGGCCCCGATCCATAGGACCCGGCGTCAATCAAGGCCAGCTCATGCCCGTCTGGAGCGAGGCAGCGGCACCGGGTGGAGAAGCATTCGCCCGGGATGCGCCACGACCCGGCGCCGGACCGGCTTCCCGCGGCCCTGGAGCGATTTCGAAACAGCGGACCCAACCTGCTGACCCGGAACTCGCGACCCATCAGCAAGCCAGAGCACCCAGGCCGATGCAATCGGATCAGAAAGTGCTCTAG
>CAYMOD010000232.1:0-4123 GCA_964391945.1 uncultured Rhodobacterales bacterium
GATCGCGCGCACCTCCTCGCCGAGACGCGCGAAATCGGCCGACAGGATCGACGGCGCGATCTTCAATCCTCGTGAAAACCCGCTCATCCCGCCTCCACCAGCCGCTTCATCAGCGCAGACGTATCCCAGCGCCCACCGCCCATCTTCTGCACGTCCTTGTAGAACTGGTCGATCAGCGCTGTCACCGGCAGGCTCGCCCCGTTCTCGTCCGCCGTGTCGAGGCAGATCCCGAGATCCTTGCGCATCCAGTCCACCGCGAAGCCGAAATCGTAGCTGCCCGCGAGCATTGTCCGGCCGCGGTTCTCCATCTGCCACGACCCGGCTGCGCCCCTGGAGATCACATCGAGCACCGCCGCCCCGTCGAGCCCGGCCTTCCGGGCGAAATGGAGCGCCTCGGCCAGCCCCTGCAGGACACCGGCGACGGCGATCTGGTTGACCATCTTGGTGAGCTGACCGGCGCCCGATGGTCCCATCAGCCGGCAGGCTCGGGCAAAGGCCATGATCATCGGCTCGGCCCGGGTGTAGGGTTCGGCGTCGCCACCGCACATCACCGTCAGCTGACCGTTCTCCGCACCGGCCTGACCGCCCGAGACCGGCGCGTCGATGAAATGCGCTCCGCGCTCGCGGGCCGCCTGATGGAGTTCGCGCGCTACCGATGCGGAGGCCGTCGTGTTGTCGATGAAAACCGCATCCGGGCCGAGGGTCGCGAAGGCGCCATCCGGCCCCATCGTCACGCTCCGAAGGTCGTCGTCGTTGCCGACGCAGGCAAAGACGAATTCGGCCCCGTCGGCGGCCGTCGAAGGCGTCAGTGCGGCGCGGCCGCCGTGCTGCGCCACCCAGGCTTCGGCCTTCGCGGACGTGCGGTTGTAGACGGTCACCTCGTGGCCCTTCGCCCGGAGGTGTCCCGCCATCGGAAAGCCCATGACCCCGAGCCCGATGAACGCCGCTTTCGCCACCTCGCGCCTCTCTCTCCCGTGCGTTGTGCCTTTTCCCTTGGCCTGCTAACGGAAGGGCGTCAAGGCGGCTGCGGGAGAAGGCCCACCATGGCCCGGATCATCACCTGGCTCATCCGGGTCTTCATGTTGCTCGCCCTGCTTGTGGCAGCTGCACTCGGGCTTGCCTATTATCTCGCGAGTCATTCGCTTCCCGATTATAACGCTACATGGGAGATCGAGGGGCCACGCGCGCCGATCGAGATTGTCCGCGACACTTACGCGGTGCCGCACATACTGGCAGAGGTGGATGAAGATGCCTTCTTCGGGCTCGGCTTCGTCCATGCGCAGGACCGGCTCTGGCAGATGACGCTGATGCGCCGGACGGCGCAGGGCAGGCTCTCGGAACTCTTCGGCGCGGAAACGCTGCCGGTTGACGAGCTGATGCGCGCGCTCGACCTCTACACCCTCGCCCTGGGCACGGTCCGGCACCAGACCCCCGAGACGATGGCGGCGCTCGAAGCCTACGCGGCCGGGGTCAATGCCTGGCTCAGGGTGGTGCAGGAGCAGGCGCTCGGCCGTGGCGCGCCCGAGTTCTTCCTCTTCAATGCCCGGATTGCGCCCTGGGTGCCTGCCGACAGCCTTGCCGTCCAGAAGCTCGTCGCGCTGCAGTTGACCGACAAGGCGGCGATGGAGACCCTGCGCGCCCGGCTCTCACTTCTTCTGCCGGAGGAGCGGCTGCGCGACATCCTGCCCGATGCGGCACAAGCGCCGATGATGGGCCTGCCGGATTATGCCGCGGTCTTTCCCGGCTCGCCAATGCCGCAGGGTCCGCACGAGCCTCCGGTCCGCCATGCCTTCTATCCCCTGGCCGAGCCAGGAGCAGCCGGTGCCTCCAACGCCTTTGCGGCATCGGCCCGCCGTGCCGCCGGCGGCGGGCCGCTCCTCGCCACCGACCCGCATCTGCCGCTGACCGCGCCGTCGATCTGGATGCTGGCGCGGATGGACCTCGCCGAAGGGCCGGTGATCGGCGGCACCATTCCCGGCATCCCGGCCGTCCTCGTCGGCCGCAGCGAGACGCTCGGCTGGGCGCTTACCTCGTCTTATCTTGACGACCAGGACCTTCTCATCGAGCGGCTGAACCCCAACAATGCGGATCAGTACCTTACCCCGGACGGATGGAAACCGTTCCGATCCCGCGAGACCCGGATCGCCGTCAAGGATGCAAGCCCGGTCCGCCGCACGCTGCGCTGGACCCGCAACGGGCCGGTGATCCCCGGCAACCATTTTGACCTCGCAGCCGTCACGCCGCCCGGCCATGTCGCGGCGCTCACCTGGACCGGCCTCGCGGTCGAGGATCGCTCGATCGAGGCAGCGATCGGCGTGATGCGCGCAGGCAGCATCCGGGCGGCACGGGAAGCGGCGCGGCACCATCTTGCCCCCTCGCTGATGCTGACGCTCGCCGATCGCACCACCATCGCCACGCAGATGACGGGCGCACAGCCCCGGCGGCACGAGAACCACACCTCGCAGGGGCGAATGCCGGCACCGGGCTGGATCGACGCCAATGTCTGGAACGGTTTCCGGCCCTATGGCGAGAACCCGTTCGTGGTGAAGCCGCCCGGCGGCATCATCGCTCATACCAACAACCCGATCACTGATGCGCCCTTCCCGCGCCACGTCTCCTTCGACTGGGGCGACGCCTACCGAATCCGGCGCGCGGAGCGGCTCCTGAATGGTCGCGAATACCACACCGTCCAGAGCTTCATCGACATCCAGTCCGACACGGTGTCGGAGGCGGCGCGCGCGCTCCTGCCGCTGATCGCGCGGGATCTCTGGTATTCGGACGAGCCCGCCTCCGACGATCCGGCCGAGCGCAGGCGGCATGATGCGCTCGAGCGGCTCGCCAACTGGAACGGCGAGATGTCGGAGCACATGGCGGAACCGCTGATCTACAAGGCCTGGATCCTCGCCCTCCAGCGACGGCTCGCGGTCGATCGTCTCGGCGCACAGGTGGAGCTCGTTGCGCGGCCGAACCCGATCTTCCTCGAACGGGTGTTTCGCGATATCGACGGCGCGGGCAAATGGTGCGACGTGATCCAGACCAGCCGCGTGGAGACCTGCACCGAGATGGCGCGCCTCGCCCTCGATGAGGCGCTGGTCTCGCTCGCCGCCGAATATGGGGACCGGATGGAAGCCTGGCGCTGGGGCGCCGCGCACCAGGCGGTGCACCGGCACCAGACGCTCGGGACCATCCCGATCCTCCGGAGCCTCGTCAACATCCGCGGCGAGACCCCCGGCGGCGACCACACCCTTCTGCGCGGCCAGATCGCGGCGCATGGGGACGCGCCCTTCACCAACGTCCATGCCGGTGGCCTGCGTGCCGTCTACGACTTCTCCGACCCGAACTCGAGCGTGATGATCATCGCTACCGGTCAGAGCGGCCACGTCCTGTCGCGCCATTACGACAATCTCGCCGGGCTCTGGCGCCGGAGCGAGTATATCCCGATGACGCTCGATACCGAGCTCGCCCGTGCCGGTGCTGCGGGCGTGACCCGGATCGTGCCGCGAGGGAATGAGGTGGTGGCGATGGAGTAGCCGGGCAGCCAGCCCGCGATTCCTTGGGTGGCTCTACGCCGTCCAGTCGTCCACCGCCATGATGTCCTCGTCGGACCAGCCGAGATGATGCGCGATCTCGTGGACGAGGACGTGGCGCACCAGATAGGCGAGATCGACATCGCCGCGCTCGATCCATTCGTCGAGGATCGGCCGCCGGAACAGCCAGACAATGTCAGGCGCCATCGGCTGATCGAGATACGACCGGCCGATCAGGGATGAGCCCTCGTAGAGCCCGGTCAGTTCGAACGGGTCCTCGATCTCCATCTCGGCGAGCATTTCATCGTTCGCGAAATCCTCGACCCGGACCGCAAGGCCCGCGCAGGCCAAGCGTACTGCCTCCGGCAGACTTGCCCAGGCATCCTCGGCAAGCCGCTCCAGGTCTTCGATCGACGGTGGCAGATATTGGCTCATGGAGTCTCGATAGCGGAGGATACAGCGGCGGGGGAGAAGCTTGCTTGCAACACCGGCCGGTAAATTCGTGCTGGGGCGCGATATGCAGAATTACAATCAGAAGTCCAGAGCGCTTTCGAAGCAGCTGGGCCCGCCTGCTGACCCGGAAATCGCGACCGATC
>CAYMOD010000233.1:0-1230 GCA_964391945.1 uncultured Rhodobacterales bacterium
GGGATGCTGCCCTTCGTCTTCGAGGACGGGATGGGATTCGAGCGCTACGTGGACTACGCGCTCGATGTGCCGATGTATTTCGTCTACCGCGACGGACGCTATATCGACGCGCTCGGCCAGTCGTTCCGGGATTTCCTCGGTGGCCGGCTGCCGGCCCTGCCAAGGGAAAAGCCGACGCTCTCGGACTGGGCGGATCATCTGACGACGATCTTCCCCGAGGTGCGGATCAAGAAGTTCATGGAGATGCGCGGGGCCGACGGTGGCCCGTGGCGGCGGCTCTGCGCGTTGCCGGCGTTCTGGGTGGGGCTGCTCTATCACAGCCCTGCGCTCGAGGCGGCCTGGGACCTCTGCCGCGACTGGACGGCGGAAGACCGCGAGGCGTTCCGGCACGACGCGGCGAAACACGGGCTCCGCGCTTCGGTCCGGGGGGTGAGCGTGCGCGATCTCGGGCGCGAGGTCCTCGCGATCGCGGAATCGGGGCTGAGGGCGCGGGCACGGCCGGCCTCGGGCGGCATGGTTCCCGACGAGACGCATTTCCTCAGCGCACTCCATGAGATCGTCAGCACCGGGCAGACCCCGGCCGACGAACTCCTCGCCCGCTACGAGGGGGAATGGGGGGGCGATCTCTCGCGCCTTTACGAGGAGTACAGCTACTAGAGCGATTCCGAAGCAGGTGGACCCGCCTGCTGACCTGGAAATTGTGCCCCGTCAGCAAGATGGAGCGCCCGGGTCCGAGGCAATCGGATCGGGAAGCGCTCTGGAGCACGGCCGAATCGGCGGCCCCGGGCGGGGTGATTCGTCGAATCGGTTTGTCCGTTGTGATTCGGCGTCCCTGGAGGTACCCGTTGTGCGAACGCTTGGCGCCCGCTCGCTTGCCTTACGCCTCGGTAAGGATTGCTGATGCAAGTTGGCGCGATGCAAGGTAAATGCATCCTTAGCCTAGGAGCGTCATGATGAACTGCCTCCCTGGTCTCCGGTCCCGCTTCGCGCTGCTGGAGCTGGTGGCGCGGACCGAAGCCGAGCCCGAATCGGACGAGGCGCATTTTCTCCGGCAGTTCCGTGCCGCGATCGCGGAACTCGACCGGGAATCCTGTGCGCGGAGGGAGCGTCCGAACCTCCGCCTCGTCCATTCGGCAGAATAGGGTCTGGAGCGATCTCAAGGCAGGTGGACCCGCCTGCTGACCCGGAAATCGTGACAAGTCGGCAAGATGGAGCGCCCGCTCCGAGGCA
>CAYMOD010000233.1:1330-4123 GCA_964391945.1 uncultured Rhodobacterales bacterium
AGGAAGAGCGCGAGCGTCGCGACGAGGATGAGGAAGATCAGGCCCTGATCAGGTATCATGCGGACATCGCGCTGGCCTGGTGGGCGTGGTTCAGATGGCGTTTCAGCGTGAAATCCCGATCAGGATGGTGATTTCGCGGAGGAAGCCCATCTCTGTATTCCTGGCAGCGCGATCTGCAAACGCAGGCGAATGCCGGGGCATTCCCATGACGGCGCGTCAGTTCCCGCGCGAGCCGATCCGGGGTTCGGTTCCGGCGAGCAGGCGGCGGATGTTGGCGTGGTGGCGCGCGAAGATGACGATCGCAAGGACGATGCCGAGCCAGACCACCTCGCGCGGGCCGAGGAACCAGAGCCAGACAGGCGCGAGCGCCGCGGCGACGAGGGCCGAGAGCGAGGAGATCCGGAGCACGACCGCGACGACGAGCCAGATGAGGCAGGAGAGGAGGCCGACCACCGGCGCGAGCGCGATCATGACGCCGAGGAAGGTCGCGACGCCCTTGCCGCCGCGAAAGCCCAGCCAGACCGGGAAGACATGGCCGAGGAAGGCGCCGAGGCCTGCGACCGCCGCCGGCTGGACCCCGCCCCAGGCGAAGGCGGCGAGGACCGGCACCGCGCCCTTCGCCGCATCCATCAGCAGGGTGGCGGCGGCCGCGGCCTTGTTGCCGGTCCGGAGCACGTTGGTCGCGCCAATGTTGCCCGAACCGATCGCGCGCACGTCGCCAAGCCCGAACGCGCGGGCGATGAGGAGGCCGAACGGGATCGAGCCCGCGAGATAGGCAAGGATGAAGACGAGCACGTAAGTCATACCGCTTCCGCCTGATCCGTTCCGGACATGGGGCGCCGCCCCTGCCTCCGTGCGAGCACGGTCAGCGTCCTGCGGTTTCTCGTCACGCCGACGGTGTGCCTGCGACGAGCCATGCCGGAAGCGTGCCTCTGGCAAGTCATGCCGAAGGCGTGCCTTTGGCACGACGCGGGTGCTTTGACGCCCAGCGGCCGGTCGCAGCCCGTGCTCCTTCCGGGCCCATTCCGCGAAAGCAGTGTCATGCCTCCTCCCGCGCGTAGATCCGGCGCCCGGCGACCCAGGTCGCCTCGACGCGGCCCTGCATCCGCCTCAGGTCGTAGGGGGTGTTCCGTGACTTCGACTTGAGTGTGCTGCGGTCGAGGACGAAGGGGTGGTCGGGGTCGAAGAGCACGAGATCGGCGGGCGCGCCGGCCGCGAGTCGGCCGGTGTCGAGGCCGAGGAGGCGGGACGGGTTGAGCGAGAGCGCGCGCCAGAGGCCGGGGAGGCCGAGCGCGCCGGCGTGGTGGAGCTGCATCGCGGCGGGCAACAGGGTCTCGAGGCCGACGGCGCCGGGGCCGGCCTCCTCGAAGGGGAGACGTTTCGATTCCTCGTCCTGCGGCGTGTGGAAGGAGCCGATGACGTCGATGAGCCCATCGGCGAGGGCTGTGACGAGGGCCTGGCGGTCTTCCTCCGCCCGGAGCGGCGGCATGAGCTTGAAGAAGGTGCGGTAGGCGCCGATGTCGAAGACATTGAGCGTGAGATGGTGGATCGAGGCGCCGGCGGTGACGGGGAAGCCCGCGTTCCGTGCACGCTCCAGTACCGCGATCCCCGCTGCCGACGAGATCTGGTCGGCATGGTAGCGCGCGCCAGTCGCTTCGACCAGCGCCAGATCGCGTTCGAGGCCGATCCGCTCGGCGATGGTGCCGACGGCGGGCAGGCCGAGTTGCGACGCATACTGGCCGGAGGTGATGCAGGCGCCCGCCGAGAGCGACGGGTCCTGCGGATGGCCGATGACGAGGGCGCCGAGGCCCGCCGCATAGGCAAGGCAGCGCGAGAAGATGCGGCTGTCGGCCACCGCCGCCACGTCGCTCAGCGCAACGGCGCCGCCGTCGAGGAGGAAGCCCATCTCGGTCATCTCGCGCCCCTGCCGGCCGCGGGTGAGGGCTGCCATCGGCAGGATGCGGACGGGGCCGGCTTCGGCGGCGCGGCGGCGGAGGAATTCGAGCGATTCGGGCGTGTCGATCGGCGGCTCGGTATCGGGGCGGATCACCATCGTGGTGACGCCGCCGGCGGCAGCGGCGGCGCCGGCGGAGCGGAAGCTCTCCTTGTGGCGCTCGCCCGGCTCGCCGATCTTGACGCCGATATCGACGATGCCGGGCGCAAGGCAGAGGTTGCGGCAGTCGATGCGCTCGTCCGCGTCCGGCCGGTCATCGGGGCCGAGGCGGGCGGCGATGCTCCCGTCGGTGGCGATCAGGAGGCCTCCCGGGACGACCGTATCAGCCTCGGGGTCGACGAGACGGGCGTTGAGGAGGGCAATGGTCATGCGCGCACCTCCTGGCCTCCGAGCAGATTCCGGGCGAGGAGGTCGAGGACCGCCATGCGGACGGCGACCCCCATCTCGACCTGTTCGTGGATGACGCTGATGTTGATGTCGTCGGCGAGCGTGCCGTCGATCTCGACGCCGCGGTTCATCGGGCCGGGATGCATGACGATGGCATCGGGTTTCGCGGCGCGCAGCTTCTGGGCGTCGAGGCCGAACCGGTGGTAGTATTCGCGGGCCGAGGGGACGAGGGCGCCATCCATCCGCTCGCGCTGGAGGCGGAGCATCATCACCACGTCGGCGCCTGCGAGGCCCGAAGCCATGTCGTGGGAGACCTCGACCCCCATGCGCTCGATCCCCGCCGGCATCAGCGTCGCCGGGCCGATGACGCGGACGCGGTTGTCCATCTTGCAGAGCAGCAGGATGTTAGAACGCGCGACGCGGCTGTGGGCGATGTCGCCGCAGATGGCGAC
>CAYMOD010000234.1:0-4110 GCA_964391945.1 uncultured Rhodobacterales bacterium
GGCGCCGGGCCCGCGGGGCTCGCGGCGGCGCTGACGGCCGGGCGCAGCGGCCTGCGCGTCGTCCTTGTCGACGAGCAGGCCGAGATGGGCGGGAGCCTCCTTTCCGAGCCTGCAGTCGAGATCGCGGGACGCCCCGCGTGGGACTGGCTCGCGGCGACGATGGCCGAACTCGAGGGCATGGCGAACGTGCGGCTGATGAGCCGGACGACGGCAATCGGCTATTACCACCAGAACATGGTCGGCCTCTGCCAGAAGCTCACCGACCACCTCCCGACGCCGCCCAGGGGCGCCCCGCGCGAGCGGATGTGGAGGGTGCGGGCGGGGCAGGTCGTGCTCGCCCAGGGCGCGCTCGAACGGCCGCTGGTGTTTGACGGCAACGACCGGCCCGGCGTGATGCTCGCTGGTGCGGCGCAGACCTATCTCAACCGCTACGGCGTGCTGGTGGGCGAGCGGGCCGTGGTCGTGACATCGCACGACAGCGCGTATCATGCCGCTTTCGACCTCGCCGATGCCGGTTGCGCGGTCGCCGCGATCGTCGATATCCGCGCGGAAGTCCCGGCGGCGCTGCGCGATGAGGCGCGTTCCCGCAGGATCGAGGTTCTTGCCGCCCATACCGTCACCGGCACGGGCGGACGGCTGCGGGTGAAGTCGGTGCGGGTGAACCCGGTCGCGAACGGCAAGGTGGGGGCGGCGCGCACGCTCGATTGCGACGCGCTCCTGATGTGCGGCGGCTGGACGCCGTCGCTGCATCTCTTTTCCCACACCAAGGGCAGCCTGCACTGGGACGAGGAGGCGGAAGCCTTCCTTCCCGGCCGCAAGACGGAAGCCTGCCAGATCGCCGGCGCCGGCCGCGGGCTCTGGGGTGTTGCCCGCGTGCTCGAGGATGGCGCGGCGGCGGGCGTGGAGGCTGTGCGCGCGCTCGGTCGCGGGGCAGAGGCGCCGGCCCTGGCCGTCGCGAACGACCGCAAGGGCAGGGGGACCACTCACAAGGAACTCCCGAGCGACCGCGATCCCGGCCGGGCACGCGCCTTCATCGATTTCCAGAACGATGTCACCGCCAAGGACATCCGCCTCGCGGTCCACGAAGGCATGCGCTCGATCGAGCATGTGAAACGCTACACGACGAATGGCATGGCGACCGACCAGGGCAAGATGTCGAACATGAACGGCCTGACCATCGCCGCCGACGCCGTCGGCAAGGCGCCGCCGCAGGTCGGGCTCACCACCTTCCGCCCGCCCTATACGCCAACCACCTTCGGCGCCTTTGCAGGCTACCATCGCGGCACCGGTTTCGAGGTGACGCGCAAGACCCCGATCGACTCATGGGCGGAGGCGAAGGGCGCCGTCTACGAGCCGGTCTCCCTCTGGCGCCGGGCCCGCTACTTCCCGCGCGGGAGCGAGGACATGCGCGCGGCGGTCGCCCGCGAATGCCGGATGACCCGGGCCTCGGTCGGCATGTTCGACGCCTCGACCTTGGGCAAGATCGAGGTCGAGGGGCCGGATGCGGTCGAGTTCATGAACCGCATGTACACCAACCCGTGGACCAAGCTCGCCATCGGCCGCTGCCGCTACGGGCTCCTCCTCGGCGAGGACGGGTATATCCGTGACGACGGCGTGATCGGGCGCCTCTCGAACGACAAGTTCCACGTCACCACCACGACGGGGGGTGCCGCGCGGGTGCTCGCCATGATGGAGGACTATCTCCAGACCGAATGGCCCGACCTGCGCGTCTGGGTCACCTCAACCACCGAGCAATGGGCGACGATTGCGCTCAACGGCCCGAATGCGCGCAATCTCCTCGCCCCCTTCGTCGAGGGGCAGGACATGTCGGACGAGGCCTTCCCGCATATGTCGGTGGCGGAATGCACCGTCGCGGGTTTCCCGTCACGGCTGTTCCGGTTGAGCTTCACCGGCGAACTCGGCTTCGAGGTCAACGTCCCTGCCCGCCACGGCCGCACCCTTTGGGAGAAGCTCTGGGAAGCCGGGCAGAAATACGACATCTGCCCCTACGGTACCGAGACCATGCACGTGCTGCGTGCGGAGAAGGGCTATATCATCGTCGGCCAGGATACCGATGGCACGGTGACGCCCGATGATGCCGGTTTCGGCTGGGCGGTGGGCAAGAAGAAGCCCGATTTCGTCGGGAAACGCTCGCTCGCCCGCCCCGACATCGTCGCACCGGGACGCAAGCAGCTCGTCGGCCTGCTCACCGACGATCCGGACACCGTGCTCGAGGAAGGCGCGCAGATCGTCGCCGACCCGAACCAGCCGAAGCCGATGACCATGCTCGGCCATGTCACCTCCTCCTACTGGAGCGAGTCGCTCGGCCGGTCGATCGCGCTTGCCCTCGTTGCCGGCGGGCGCGAGCGGGAGAATGAAACGCTCTACGTGCCGATGGCGGACCGCACGATCACGGCGAAGGTTACGGGAACGGTGTTCTTCGATCCCGAAAACACGCGGATCAAGCTCTGATGGAGGGAAGGATGAACGTCGACACCCGCTTTCAACCCGACGGTACGGCAGGGCCTGTCACCGTCCGCATCCTCGCTCCGGTCGCCCGCTTCAGCCTGCGGATCGACCCCGCGAACCTCGCCGTCGCCTCGGAAGCCTTCGGCCTCGTTCTCCCGACCCGGATCGGGGAGATTACCGAATCCGGCACCCGCCGCGCCCTCTGCCTCGGTCCCGATGAATGGCTGCTCCATGCGGACGAGGCCGAAGGCGCGGCGATCGAGGCCGCCTTTGCCACGCGCTATGCCGATACCCCGCACAGCCTCGTCTCGACGGGCGATCGCGAGATCGGCATTTCGCTTTCCGGTGCGGAGGCCGCGACGCTCCTCTCGGTCGGCTGTCCGGTCGATATCGAGCGCATTGCCCTAGGGAGCGGCAAGCGCACGGTCTTCGACGGCGTCGGCATCGTGCTGATCCGCGAGGGCGATGGCCGCTTCACTCTCGAAGCGTGGCGGACCTTCATGCCTCACGTCCTCGCCCTCCTCGACACCGCGAACCGCGAACTCGCCGCCGGGCTCTGACCCGGCGCATCGCCGCGGACCTCGTCGCGATCAGAATCTCCTCGCGCGTGGCGCGGGAACCTCACGTTCTCGCGACCGTTGCGTAGGGCGTGGCGCATTTTCCTGCGCCCGCCACGGCATCATCCTGCCAGAGGAGGAAGCCCCCCCGTGTACCGCATCCTCACCGCCGGTCTCGGCTCCGTCATCGCCATCGCCGCCTCGGCCCTCGCGGTCGGGTCGGACCCGCTGCCGCCCACCACCACCTACCGGGCGCTGCCGACCATGCCGTTCTCGGAGGCGAGAGCCATCGACGAGGCGCAGAAGCCGCAGGTCATGGAGCGGCAGCGGGCCATGCTCGACATGCGCTATGACCTTTCCGACCGCCCGATGGCGGGCGTGATGATGTCGGCGGGCCGCAAGGCGGTGCAGGAGGGGGTGCGCGTCCGGCTTCCCGAAGGCGAGACCTGGGAAAGCCTCGCGGCGATGACCCCGCAGGAGATCCGCGACAACGACCTGCTGCCCGACGGTTTCAAGCCGCTGCCCCATGTCAAACAGGCAAATGGCGGGCAGGTGTTTCCGGAATTCGTGATCGAGGAAATCCTCGCACAGGAGCAACGCGACCTTGAGCGTTTCGACGTCGAGTTCGACCTGCCCGACCATCTGGTGCCCGAGTTCCCGCCGCCGATCTTCCTGACCACGCAGCCGCATCTCGGCGATGTCTCGCGCGGCGAGCTGCTGACCCTGGCCAACCACTACGAGATCATGAACGGTCTCATCACGCCGGTGCAGATGGAGGGGCTGCGGATCCTGCTCACCCCGTTCCCGCAGGAGGAGTTCAACCAGACCGAGGACCGCAAGACGGTCGAACAGCACCGGGGCGTCGCCTGCCTCGACTGCCATTCCAACTTCCACAGCAATGCGGGTTTCCACCAGTCGCCCGACATCCGGCCGCAGGCGGCGCGGTTCCGCCTCGACAGCCCGAGCCTCCGGGGCATGTTCAACCAGCAGATCCACGGCTCGAAACGCTCGCTGCGCTCGGTCGAGGATTTCACCGAGTTCGAGCAGCACACCGCCTATTTCAACGGCGACCACGTCAGCGCGG
>CAYMOD010000235.1:0-4098 GCA_964391945.1 uncultured Rhodobacterales bacterium
CCTCGACCCGTTCGCCGGCGGCGGCACGATCCCGCTCGAGGCCCAGCGCCTGGGCCTGGAGGCGCATGCCTCCGACCTCAACCCGGTCGCGGTGCTCATCAACAAGGCGCTCATCGAGATCCCACCGAAGTTCGCCGGCAGGCCGCCGGTGTTTCCCGGTGCCGCCGAGGAGAAGCTCGGCGACTGGCCGCGGGCCACGGGCCTGGCCGAGGACGTGCGCCGCTACGGCGCCTGGATGCGCGACGAGGCCGAGCGCCGCATCGGCCACCTCTACCCCAAGGCCACCCTGCCCGACGGGCAGAAGGCCAACGTCATCGCCTGGATCTGGGCCCGCACGGTCACCTGCCCCAACCCCGCCTGCGGGACGACGATGCCGCTCGTCCGGTCGTGGTGGCTCGGCAAGAAGAAGGGCAAGGAGGCCTGGGTCCGGCCGGTGGTCGAGGGCAGGACCGTCCGGTTCGAGATCGGCACCGACAAGCGCGGGCCCGAGGTCGACGGCACTGTGTCGCGGTCGGGGGCGACGTGCCTCGTGTGCGCGTCGGCAGTGCCGTTCGACCACATCCGGACGGAGGGCCGGGCCGGACGCATGGGCGCGCAGCTCATGGCCATCGCCGCCGAGGGTGACCGCCGGCGGGTGTACCTGCCCCCGAGCGACGAGCACGTGCAGGCGGCCGACGTGCCGAAGCCGGACAGCGCACCGGTGAGCGACCTGCCCGAGCAGGCGCTGGGGTTCCGTGTGCAGGCCTACGGCATGAAGCAGCACGCCGACCTGTTCACGAACCGGCAGCTCACGGCACTGACGACGTTCTCCGACCTCGTCGGCGAGGCCCGCTCGGACGTCCAGGCCGACGCCCTTGCCGCCCGCCTAACCCCCGAGGACGCCACCGCCTACGCCACCGCCATCGCCACCTACCTGGCCTTCTCGGTGTCACGTGCGGCGGACTACGGATCTTCGCTGTGCACATGGCGTAGCGACCCGAAGAATGAGGGCATCGGCCACGTCTTCGCCCGCCAGACGATCCAGATGGTGTGGGATTTCTGCGAGGCGAACCCGTTCAGTCGCTCATCGGGCAACATGGCCGAGGCGCCCGAGTGGACGAGCCGCGTGGTTCGCCAGTTGCCAGCCAAAGGGCAGGATTCGGCGATGCAGGCTGACGCGGGTGCCCTCAAGCCTGACCGGGCCACGGTCGTCGCAACCGATCCCCCGTACTACGACAACATCGGCTACGCGGCTCTCTCAGACTTCTTCTATGTCTGGCTTCGGCGTTCCCTCGGCGCGATCCATCCCGATCTGTTCGGGACAATGGTGACGCCAAAGTCGTCAGAACTCATCGCGGATCCGCATCGCCATAACGATTCCAAGGAGGTGGCGGAGCGCTTCTTCGAGAATGGTTTCGTGGACGTGTTCCGGGCGGGCCGTCAGGTCAGTCCCCCTGACTACCCGATGACTCTGTTCTACGCGTTCAAGCAGGCAGAAGAGTCCGGCCACGGCGGGCTTGGTTCGACCGGCTGGTCCACGATGCTTGAGGGACTTGCTGCCGCAGGTTGGACGGTTACGGCGACCTGGCCCATGCGTACTGAGCTCGGAAACCGGGTGCGCAATATGGCGAGCAACGCGCTTGCTTCCTCCGTCGTCCTCGCGTGCCGGCCGCGGCCCGAGACGGCTGGCGTCACCGATCGACAGGGCCTGATCCGTGCCCTCCACGCCGAGTTGCCCGGCCCGCTCCACGAGTTGCAGAAGGCGCACATCGCGCCCGTCGACCTGCGCCAGGCGGCGATCGGGCCGGGGATGGCGGTGTTCTCGCGCTTCGCCCGCGTGATCGAGCCCGACGGGTCGACCATGCGGGTCCGGACCGCGCTCGGCCTCATCAACCAGGTGCTCGACCAGGTGCTCGACGAGCAGGAGCAGGAGTTCGACGCCGAGACGCGGTGGGCGATCCACTGGTTCGCCCAGTTCTACGGCGACGACGGTCCCTACGGCGTGGCCGAACAGCTCGCCGTGTCGATGAACGTGGCCGTCACCAAGATGGTCGAGTCGGGGATCATCCGCTCCGGCGGCGGCAAGGTTCGCCTCCTCGGCCGCGACGAGCTGCCCGACGGCTGGGATCCGACCACCGACGCCCGCACGCCCGTCTGGGAGGCAACCCAGCACCTGGTCAAGCGGCTCGAGTCCGAGGGCGAGGCCTCCGCCTCCCGCCTGTTGCGCCGTTTGGGCGGGCTGGGCGAGTCGGCGCAGCTCCTCGCCTACCGGCTCTACACCGTGTGCGAGAAGTCCCGGCCCGGCCTCGCCGGCCCGTACAACGCGCTGGTGGCGTCGTGGCCCGAGATCCAGCGCCTCGCCAACGAGCTGACAGCACCTGCCGAATCGTTCGAGCAGCAGTCCACCGGCCTCTGAACCCCGAGGGAGATCGACACCGCATGGCGTCCGAGATGAGCAACCGAGCCCGAGTCGGCGAGGCGTTCGAGCTGCTGGCCGCCGGCCTCGAACCGTTCGTGTCACTCCACATGGCCAAGACGGTGCACAAGGGCCAGGACTGGGCCGCGGTGTTCGCGCAGAACGCCAAGAACCCGATCCGCGACTACTCGACGTCGGACCCGTCGTTCCTGCTGCGGGTGATGGTCGAGTGCTGGAACGGCACGTTCGAGCGGCAGCTCCCCCGGTCGATCCGCAACCTGCTCTTCACGCTGCGCGACAAGCGCAACGAGTGGGCCCACAACAAGCCGATCCAGACCCACGACGCCCAGTTCACGCTCAGCGGCGTCGTCACCCTGCTCGAAGCGATCGACGCCCGCGAGGTCGACCGGGTGCGGGTCAGCCTCGACGACCTCACCCGCGCCCAGTGGGAGAAGGTCAAGGCCAAGGAGACCAGCGGCGAGGAACCCGCTGTCGCCAAGAACGTCGTCGCCGCCCCCACCGCCGGGCTGGCGCCGTGGCGCGAGGTCATCCACCCCCACGACGACGTGCGCAAGGGCACGACCAACGTCGCCGAGTTCGCCGCCGACCTCGAGCTCGTGCGGCTCGGCGAGGGCAAGGACGAGTACCGCGACCCCCGGCTGTTCTTCGACCGCACCTACCTCACCGCCGGCCTGCGCGACCTGCTCACCCTCGGCCTGCACCGCATCGCCGGCACCGGGGGGCAGCCCGTCGTCAACTGCCAGACCAACTTCGGCGGCGGCAAGACCCACAGTCTCATCGCCCTCTATCACCTGTTCTCGGGCGTGCGGCTCTCGAAGCTGCCCGCCGAGATCCAGGCTCTGGCGGCCGACGCCGGCATCGACGAACTGCCGGCGGTCAAGCGTGCCGTCGTCGTCGGCAACCGGTTCGCTCCCGGCGAGTCGCACACGAAGGACGACGGCACCGTCGTCAACACCATCTGGGGCGAGATCGCCTGGCAGCTCGGCGGGCCCGAGGGCTACGCCCTGGTCGCCGAGTCCGACCGCCTCAAGACCAACCCCGGCGACGGCATCCGCAAGGTCCTCGCCGCCGCGGCGCCCTGCCTCGTCCTCGTCGACGAATGGGTCGCCTACGCCCGCGAGCTCTACGAGCGCGGGAACGAGCTGCCCGGCGGGAGCTTCGAGAGCCAGTTCGGCTTCGCCCAAGCGCTCACCGAGGCCACCCGGGGCACCGACGGTGCGCTGCTGGTCGTGTCGATCCCGGCATCGGACGGGGCGAGCGACGGCACCCCATCCGCCACCACGACGGCGTCAGACCTCGAAGTCGGCGGCGTCGCGGGACGAGCCGCGCTGGCCGCGCTCACCAACGTCGTCACCCGCCAGGCCGAGCACTGGCAGCCCGCCAAGGGCGACGAGAGCTTCGAGATCGTGCGCCGACGCCTGTTCCAGCCGTTGTCCGACGCCTCGGCCGCCCAGCGCGACGCCACCGCCGAGGCATTCGGCGAGCTGTACCGGGCCAACCGGGCCGAGTTCCCCTCCGAGAGCTCCGAGCTCGCCTACGTCGAGCGGATCAAGACGGCCTACCCGATCCACCCCGAGGTGTTCGACCGGCTCTACGAGGACTGGTCGACCGTCGAGCGGTTCCAGCGCACCCGGGGCGTGCTGCGGCTGATGGCGGCCACCATCTCGTCTCTGTGGGAGAGC
>CAYMOD010000236.1:0-4079 GCA_964391945.1 uncultured Rhodobacterales bacterium
GCGTGCTGCATTTCTGGGATTCGGACGGGTTCTACCGGATCTATCCGACCTCGGTGCCGCTGACCGGCGATCTCACCCGTCGCGGCCGCACCGAGATCACGCTGAAACGACCGGCTCCCGAATGGCGGCCGACCGAGAACATGCTCAGGCGCAATCCCGACCTGCCGCGCTATGTCGGCCCCGGTCCCGACAATCCGCTCGGCGTGCGCGCGCTCAACCTCGGCTTCCCGGGCGCCTACCGGATCCACGGCACCAACGATATCCGCAAGATCGGGCGGCAATCCTCGAACGGCTGCATCGGCCTCTTCAACGAGCATATCCTCGAAGTTTATGACCGCGTCAGGGTGGGGACGCCGGTGTTGCTCATATGACAACATCCGGCCGGCAGCCGCTGGCCATCCCCAGGGGTCGTTGAAAACGTTCGATCTCCCGGTACTCTCCCCTCATTAGCTTGTCCGCCCGCAGGTCCGGGCGAGCTATCGGCAAACAGACCCGCACTCAGGAGGATAACAACATGAAGCTGATCGTCAGCACGGCCGCGTCGCTCCTGCTGGCCACTCAGGCCTTTGCCGGCACTCTGGTCTACGAGCCGCCGGTGCAGGAGGAAGTCGTCGTGGCCGAGCCCGAGCCGGTCGCCAGCGGCCCGAACCTCGCCTGGATCATCCCGGTGATCGGCCTCGGCGCCATCGCCTACGCGATCGCCGACGATTGATCGCTTCGGCGGGCGCCGCGCCACGCGGAGGCCCGCCCATGCCTCGGAACTGCGAATTGTTGAGGGGCGGCGCCCGATGGGGCTCGTCCCTTTTCCGTCTGCTCCACGCGATACCTCCCGCAGGACGCCCACGCGTGAAACCCCCTCCAGGCCCCTGATTTCGAAGCCCCTGATCTCGAACCGGTGGCAGAACCTGCCCGCAGGTGAACGGCGCGGCCGCCTGCGGGGCCAGCCCGGGCTTCGGGACTCAATCCACCGGTTCGATGATCGCGACGTCGACCAGCCCCTGTTTCGGCCCGGTCCACTGGTAGGTGTGCCAGACGAAACCGGTTTCGCGATCCGCGATGTGGAGATTCTCGAAACTGCCCGCAGGCCCGGTGCAGGTCTCACGCACCTCCACGCCGCGGTGACGCCTCTCGAGGATGGTGATCGTCCGCTCCGGGCCGAAGGCGAAGCGGCAGACATACTCCCGGATCTCCCCGCGCGCGCCATTGCCGGAAAACTCGTAGGTCCGCCTGACCTGCGCCGGCCATTCCGCCGTCGGTACCGGCCGCGCCAGCGGATCGTCAGGCGAGGACCAGCTCCGCAGAAGATCGGTGCCGAGCGCCCGTGTCGAGACGACCTGGCTTCCCTGCATTCCGACGCTCTCGCGGAGCGGCGTGACATAGCTCACTACGCCCCCGTTCTCGACCGCGCCATAGAAGACCGAACCGGACGAGCCGCCTTCGACCAGCCGCACCCGGATCGCCGCGGCGCCCGTGGCCGCGATGTCTTCGCGCCTCAGCACCCGTCGCTCCGGCCGCTCCGTGAGCGCGTCGGCCCCGGCCTCGGCCTGAAAGGTCAGCGCCTTGACCCCGCGCGCGAGGGCCGGATTGGCTCCCTCCTCGGAGCAGGCCGCGAGCAGGAGGCAGGCCGCCGCTATCGCCAGAATTCTCATTGCCAGGCTTCTCATTGCCAGAACGCTCCCCAGTTCCGCTCGAGCCGGTTCCGGTCAAGTTCGCGCACCGTGTCGTAGAGGCGGTTCGCTATGTCGAGCCGCGCGCCGCCGTCGCGCGCACCGGTCCCGAGCTCGATCTCCGTCCGTGCCCGCGTCTCGAACGGCGTCGCCCAGCTGAGCGGGATCTCGAGCGTCACGCCCTTGTCGAAACTGCCGTCGCCGAAATCTTCGGCCGAGACGTCGGTCAGCGTCGTATAGGCGCCGAAGGCCCAGCCGTTCGGGAAATGGCGCGTGACCCGCAGGGTCGAGCCCCAGTCCCCGGCGAGGTAGCGTCCGGCGTCGAGCTGAACCTCGAAACTCTTCCAGCCGGTGTCCCAGTAGAGCGAGGCGTGGCCGGTCGCCACGTCATAATCGTACTGGCCGAGACCGAGCCCCTCGTTGTCACGCTGCGCCACGTAGTTCACTTCCACCCCGAAACCGATCGGGCTTCCGGAGGGTTTCCAGAGCACCTCGCCCGAGACGCCGGCAAACATCCGTTCGAGATAACCGCCGGAGGCGCGGGCATAGACGTCGTCCGACAGTTTGGTGACGTAATCGGCCGTCAGCCGCGCCACCCGCGGCTCGTAACCGGCGTAATAGCGCATGTTCTCGCTCCGGACCGGAGGCAGCGCGGAGCCTGATGGCCCCGGATCGCTGGAACGGCCGAGCAGAAGCTGGCTCACCCGGCCGCTGATCGAGAATTCCGGCGACAGGTGCCAGGTGGCGGCGGCGTCCGCGGCGAGCCCCACGCTCGCCTTGTCGCCGCGATCAAGGACGAAGGGGACGGGGAAGATCGACCAGTCGAGATCCGGATAACGGCCCTCCGGCCGCCAGATGCCGGAGCCGGGTTCCGCGGGTCCCGCGCTCTCGACCGAGGCCGCCGCCCACATCTGCTCGCCCGCGCGCGGCCGGTCGATCAGCCTCTCGTAATCCAGGCGATCGATCCGCGTCGTCGTCACCGGCAGCCCGTCGCGCACAAGCGTCACCGCAAATGTCCCGACCGAAGCCGGCATGCCGGTCTGGAGGACCCGCACGGTGCGCCCGATCGCCAGCGGGTCCTGCGACAGGCGCTCGTTGACGATCAGGACCTCGGCACTCGTGCCCGTGACCCTGAGTTCCTCGAGACGGACACCCTCCGCCGCCAGCGCTTCGGCGAGCGCCGTCCCGAGCAGTTCGCGGGAGGCAGGGTTCGACGCCCAGCCGGTCCCCTGCGGCGCGTTCGCCGGCCGCTCCGCCACCGGGATCGGCCCCGGCGCGAGGTCCTGCCGCTCCAGCGGCCGGAACGGATTGGCGCTGATCGAGAGGTTCACCCCGACCTCGGAGCCGTACATCCAGTAGCCGCCGAGCATGATCCCGGACGTCACCCGATATTCGGCGCCGAAGTTCAGCCGCGATTTGCGCTCGAACCCGGCGGCCGGACTTGCCTGCTCGCGTTCGTAGTCGTCCGGCGAATATTCGGCCTTGAGCGTCAGGCCGTCGACCGGGGTGCGCCATTCGATCCCCGCGAAGGGGGCCGCGCCCTCGCCCTGGAAGAAACGGTCGAAGGCGATATCGCCGCTGTCGCTGTAATACTCCTCCTCGCGGTCGCAGGCGCCGCCGCCGAAGAGGTCGCAGAACGGGTTGCCGAAACCGCCGCCCGAGCCGAGGCGCCCCCAGCCGATACCGGCGCTCACCGCCACATCGGGCGTGAGCCGCTTCGTCGCCACGATGAATTCGCTGGAATAGGTTCCGGTGCCGAGAAAGTCCCGCAGGCCCACGGCCACGCCCGGCCGCCAGCCTTCTTCCTGCAGAAGCTGGAACGTCACGTCGAAGCTGCGGTCGGACAGATTCCCGGACGGCTCCCCCGGCTCGCTCCAGTCGGAGATGCTGGCGTAGCGCACCGTTGCCGCGACGCGTGGCAGGATCTGGAAGGTGAGGTTGCGCCGATGCGTGCCGCCGAAATAGGAGTAGCTCGCCGTGACCTCGCCATCGGGCATCATCTCCGCGCTCGGCAGGTCGATCAGGCCCGGCTGGCCGTAGAGGTTCACGCCGGGACGCGGCAGCGGCGCCGTTTCCTGAGCCGCCGCCGTCCCGGCCGCAAGCAGGGACGCGGTGCCCATCATTGCCGCGAACGCCCGGGCGCCCGACCCCGTTCTCACCATCCGCCCACCTCGTTCCGGCCTCTGGATGCGGGCCGGTTAGGGCGTGAATAACAAAACCGCGAGTCGCAAGCCAGCGTTGCGATCAGGGTTCGGAGGCGAGAATCGCGGCCAGTCCGGCGCGATAGTTCGGACAGGTGAGCCGCACCCCGAGCTCGGCCTTGACCCGCTCATTGGAGACGCGCTTGTTCTCGCCGTAGAAGCTGCGCGCCATCGGCGTCATCTCCGCGGTCTCGAACGGCTCCTCGGGCGG
>CAYMOD010000237.1:0-4044 GCA_964391945.1 uncultured Rhodobacterales bacterium
CGAGGCCGAGGCCGCGCACGGCACCGTGACCCGCCACTACCGTCAGCACCAGCAGGGGAAGGAGACCTCCACCAACTCCATTGCCTCGATCTACGCATGGACCGGTGGCCTCAAGCACCGCGCCAAGCTCGACGGCAACGATGCGCTCGCGAATTTCGTGGCGACGCTCGAACGGGTTACGGTCGAGACGGTCGAATCCGGCCACATGACCAAGGACCTCGCGATCCTCATCGGTCCTGACCAGAAGTGGCTGACGACGACCGGCTTCCTCGAGAAGGTGGACGAGAACCTGAACAAGGCTCTTGCCAACCTCTAAACAACTGACTTCATTGCAGCGGGGCGCAAGATCGTGCCCCGTTTACCCACCTGCCCCAGTATATCCGTAGCGCGGAGGATGCGGCGGACCTCTACCACCCTCCCGACTCCCAGCGTCTCGGCGCGTGGCGTCGAGGAGAAGCCCGTGCTCGTCGCGCGCACGATGCGGTCGCCGTCGATCCAGCCGGGCAGGGATTGCGCCGACGCGCTCGTCCTCAAGGAAGGCGACGAGTTGGCGATCGTCGGGGTGGATCACGTCGGTGGGTTCGCAGACCAGGATGTCGCCGGCGGCAATGTCAGGCCCGGCCATAGTCTCGGCCTGCCTTCGACGGCGACATTCCAATCTACTGATGATGGTGCGGGTCGCATCGGCACAGAGGGAGTTCATCCTGTTATCCATCAGGATGAACGACGACGCCCTTCAGCCCGCAGCATTCGCATGTTCGAGATGCTCGACCGAAAGCGCCCGACGCGGCCGGGCGAGCGCCGGCCGCGTGACCCAGACCAGCCGATGCTCCGCCCGCGTGATCGCAACGTAGGCGAGCCGCCGCCACAGTTCCATCCCCGCCTCTATCCGGCCCGATCGCGCAGCGGCGAAGAGATCCGGCGCGAAGACCTGAACCTCCGGCCACTGCGAGCCCTGCGCCTTGTGAATTGTCACCGCAGCGCCGTGCACGAAGGTCGCCCCCATCCGCGCTGCCGCCGCGATCACCGGCTCCTCACGATCGGGTGCCTCCAGCCGGATAATGGTCGCGGCCGTTACCCGCGGATTCTCCGCTCCCACGACATGAAGGCGCGAGAAGCCCGGCTTCCTCCCCGGCCCGAGATAGACGGCCTGCGCCCCCTTCACGAGACCGCGCGCCTCGAGATCGCCACGGCGCTTGCGATGCCGCGCCGGCAGTTCGATCCCGTCACAGACGAGCGGCTCGCCGGGCAGGAGCTCCGTCCCCGGCGCATCATAAGCCGACCGGAACGCGTGGATCAGCCGCACCCTCGTCACGTTGCGCCAGACCAGAATCGGCGCCGCCACCATCGCATCGCAATCGGCACGCTCGGCAATCCGGACCCGGTCGTCCTGCGCCGCGGCCTGCCGCAGCATCGCCTCGAACCGGGCAAAATCCACCGCTGGATCGTTCAGTGCGTGCGCTAGGTCGAGGATCGGGCTCCCTTCGGCCTGCCTGTGGACCGAGTCGAGCTGAAGCCTGTCGTCCTCAGGCATGGCGTCGAACACCATCCCGCCTTGCCCCATCGGCGGTGGCAGTTGCGCTGGATCGCCGAAGAGCAGGAGGAAGCCGAACAGATCCTCGAGATCAGCGACCATCTGGCCATCGAGCATCGAAGCCTCGTCCACAAGGCCGATATCGAGCGGCGCCTCCCGGCGCTTCCAGCCCTTGATGAAGTCCGAGCCACGCAACCCTGCACTCGCCAGCGCTCCGGGCACCGACTGGTGGATGGCAAACGAGGCCGCTGCCCGATCAAGGACTGCATCTGCGATCCCCTCGAGGCGCGGCCGTTCAGCCTTTCCCGCAAGCCAATCCGCCAGTCGCTCATAGTCCGGATGATAAAGCGGCGTGTAGAGAACCCGATGCACGGTTGTTGCCGGCACACCGCGTGTCCTGAGCACGAAGGCCGCCTTGTTGGTGGGAGCGAGGATGGCGACGCTACGGCGGTCGCTCTGGCGACGCTCGTCTTCGGGGACAAGCGGCTCCACGCCTGCGGCTGCAAGCGTCTGTACCAGATCGGCGAGGAGCCGGGTCTTGCCGGTACCCGCGCGGCCGAGAACGGCCAGGGTCGTTCGCCCTCGAGAGGCATCGGGACGGCTGGACTTGCCGAGTTCCACACCATGTGCCCGAAGTGCGACCTGAACCCGGCGCATAGCTCGGCACTGGTCTTCACTGCCGCCTATCTCTTCCAGTTCACGGTCCTCCTGACCAGGCATTGGCTGGCCGCTGCCTAGCGTGCCGGCAGAGCCACTGCCAGCCGGAGCATTATGCGGCGATCGCGACCGATTTCGAGGAGGCCGTGGCGCTGCCGCATTTCGGCTCACGAAAACTGTCCTCGAACCACTGTGCAACGGCAGCCGGGGACAGGCCCGAACGGGCACAGATCGAATCCCGTGCCTCCTCCGAAAGATTCCAGACGCAGATACTGATGCTGTCCCGCCCGCCGCCATCGGTGCCGATCACGTCCGGCCGGTGGCCGATACGGTGATAGATGCCGAGCGTCCGCGTGTAGATGACCCCGATTGCCTGCTCGAGACCCAAGCGCAGGCCGAGTTCGACCCCCGCAGCCAGCAGCGCGGCGGCAATCCGGGAGGAAGCGTGGGGCGAGAGACAGAACCGGGTACATTCCCAGATCAGGGGGCTGCATATACGCACACCATGTGTCAGGTGGACGAAATGCTCCGCTGTCATCGTCCGCCCGGTCGTCGGCATCAGCCGGAGTGAACCGCCATGCGTGCCGTTCGGCTCTTCCCAGATCATGTACAGGGGGTTGAGCGCGTCGTACTGATCCCGCTCCCGGCCATCCCCATCGATGGTCACGTCCCAGTCAAGACGTGTCTTGAATTGCTCCGCACGATCCTTGAACATGCCTTGCGCAAGGAGAGGAAATCTCCTCAGTTCATCAGCGTAGACAAAGCGGATCATTCTGACCTCCAGCAACATGCGCGGAGGCGATATTTCGTTGAGCGATCTTAAGGAAGTCCGACCGTGCGTCGCACTAGTATTTCGGCAACTCCCCGTGCGGCACGATGATGCCGCGAGCAAGCGCGAGAGCGACAGCATGAGTCACGTTTATCGCGCCGAGTTTGTGCCGGGCAGAATCGATATAGGCGCGCAGCGTGTTCTCCGAGATCTGCAGAGTTGCTGCGGCCTCTGCCCTGCCCTGCCCTAGACTCAGTTGCATCAGCGCCTGCTTCTCCCGCGGAGAAAGCTCTGTCGTGGCGACCTCGGTATCCTGGTTGACGATCCGGGTCGCTTGTTGGTGGACAAGATGTCCGATGACAAGAAGGTCTTTTGCCCGTGCCCGGGTGAAAGCCGCCCAGTATGCATCATCCCTGTTGTCATTAACCACGAAGAGCGCCAGCTGGCCGCCCGGCCCCCAGATCGGCACTGACCAGCCCTGATTGCCCACACCGGCCGCGCGAGCCTCGCGCATGATCTGCCGGGCGTGCGGGTTCGACCAGTCGAGCGCCTTCCAGTCCATCGGCGCAAAGTGCCGGGCAGCTCCGAGAACAACTGGATCGTACTGGCTGTAGTTCTTGCCCACGTACTGTCGGATCCACGCGACGTCGTAGGTGAAGATCCCGATCTGCTCGCCCTTCAGGTTGGCCGTGTGATAGAAGACATGGGCAACCCCGAGCGTATCCCGCAACTCGTACACCCAGATCTGCAGTTCCTCAATGGACTTCGTGGTCTGCAAGTGGTCCAGAACCGCTTCGAGCCTTTCCACTGCCAAGGTCGCCGCTTCCCGCGTTATCCAATCGCGCCGCGATCTCCCGCGCCGCTACAAAGATAGCGTCATCGAGGTGTTCAGCCAACTCCAACATGCCCTTCTTTTCAGAAAACTGCCTGATATCTTTCAGAATATCTATCACCCAGGAAGCGCTCATATCCGAGATCCTCTGCGGCGGATTGCCTCGGATAACCCGTATCACGGATGGAGAAGCCATAGAACTCGCCTATTCCGATACCCCGGAATCGGCGGGAGAGTCAGAGGCTATCACTT
>CAYMOD010000238.1:0-4038 GCA_964391945.1 uncultured Rhodobacterales bacterium
CCGGCGCGATATAGGCGGAGCGGCGCACCACGGAGGTCGGCACTGCCCGGAACCCGGCTTCGCGCCAGTCCGCGGGCATCCAGCCCTTGAACTTCGAGTCGACCTTGTCCCACCAGCCGCCGCCCTGCGGCCCGCCCGGCTGATGCTCCATCGGGTTGAGCCGGAAGCTCAGCAGCACCGCCTTCTTCGCCCACTGGTTGACGTGCCAGGCCCCATCCCCGCCGCGCTCGGCGACGCGCAGACTTCCTGAGTCGAGCGCCGACAGCGTCGCCGCGATCGCGTCCCGCACCGGCCCGGAGGTTTCGGTCGAGATCTGGTCACGACCCTCCCAGGCGTCCTCGATCGTCTTCTCGAGATCGGCGAGCGTCATGTCATCCCCTTCCCGCTGGCAGCGACAGGCGGCAACCTATAAGTCCCTAAGCCTGCCAAGGCAATCGTGGCCGGCGGCGACGGAGGCGACATGACGGATCTGAGCGACACGCAACGGCGGTTCCCCGACGCGAAACGCGACATCGAGACCTGGGAGAGCGTTCCCGACACCGCACAGACACGCTCGCCAACCTACCGGCTCGCCTTCGACGATCCCGATTTCCTCACCCGCAAGGCTCTCCGCCCCGTCCGCCTCCAGCTCGAACTCCTGAAATGCGAGATGGCGCTCGCCGAAGCCGGCATCACCTCCACCATCGTGATGTTCGGCGGCGCCCGCATTCCGTCACCCGAACAGGCAGAGGCCGCGCGCACCCCGATGCTCGCCAGCCTTACCCGCTATTACAAAGAAGCCCGGCACTTCGCCCGCCTTGCCACCGACAGCGCCGTCGAGAGCGGCAACCGCGAGAACGTGGTCTGCACCGGCGGCGGCCCTGGCGTGATGGAGGCCGGCAGCCGCGGCGCGGTGGACGGAGGTGGCGTCTCCGTCAGCCTCAACATCGTGCTCCCACACGAGCAGGTCCCGAACCTCTACGGCACGCCGGAGCTTTCCTTCAACTTCCACTACTTCGCGATCCGCAAGATGCATTTCCTGGTACGGGCAAAGGCGATCGCGGTCTTCCCCGGCGGGTTCGGCACGCTCGACGAGCTCTTCGAGGTGCTGACCCTCGTCCAGACCCGGCGGATGGCGGCGCTGCCGATCGTCCTCTTCGGCAGGGAGTTCTGGAACGGCATCGTCAACTGGCAGGCGCTGGCCGATGCCGGCACCATCTCGCCCGAGGATCTCGGCCTCTTCCACTACGTCGAAACCGGCGAGGAGGCCTGGTCCTACATCGAGGACTGGTACGCCCGGACCAAGTGAGCCTTCAGGCCGACGCTGCCGGATGGAACGCGAGGGCGAGGCCGTTCAGGCAGTGGCGCAACCCCGTCGGCGGCGGGCCATCGTCGAAGATATGGCCGAGATGACCGCCGCAGCGGGCGCAATGGACCTCGGTGCGGAGCATGAAGAAGAACGCCCTGTCCTCCCGCGTTCCGACCGCACCCGGGAGCGAATCCCAGAACGAAGGCCAGCCGGTGCCGCTCTCGAACCTGGTTGCGGAGGGATAGACCGCGTTGTCGCACCCGGCGCAGTGATAAACCCCCTTGCGCTCCTCATCGTTGAGGGAACTCGACCAGGCGGGTTCGGTGCCCGCCTCCCTGAGGATGTCGTATTGCTCGGGCGTGAGTATCTCGCGCCATTCTGCATCGGTGCGCATGATCTCGAAATCGCCTTCGACCGACCCGCTCCGGGCGAAACCGCCATGAAGGCCGAAGGCGACCGCACCGCCAAGGCCCGTGGCGCTCAGAAGAAGGGTTCTGCGCGAGATCATCGAACTTCCTCCCCTGGCTTCGCGGGAGGAAGTTTAGCACGTCCATCGCCCGGCCCGGCTCACACCTTCACGATCCGCCGCCTCCGCGGCCGGCCCCCGCTCCGCGTTCCGGGGCAGCCCGCCCGCCGAACCGTCACGCCTCCCGGGGCGACTCGCCCTCGACCGGCGGCTCGAAACTCCGGATGATCCGGGCGAGTTCGGGCTCCTGGACCTTGCGCGCGGCGTCCGCCGGGGTGAACCACTTGCGGCGGCGCTGGCCGGCCTCGGGGAATCTGGAGGCGCTCCCTGCTACCTCGAGAGAGAAGACCCGGACGGCGCAGGGCAGGACCTTCCCCTTCGGCATGAACTTCGGATAGCTGTAAAGACCGATGGGACGGGGAAAAATTGTGCCGGTCACCCCCGCCTCCTCCCAGGCCTCGCGCGCGGCGGCCTCGGCTTCGGTCCGGTTGCGCATCGGCCAGCCCTTCGGGATAATCCAGCGTCCGGTATCGCGGCTGGTGATGAGAAGGACCCGGAGCGCGTCCCTGGCCGTCAGACGCCAGCAGAGCGCCCCGACCTGGAGGCTCGGCGGCGGCACCGACCAGCCGCGGGTCGCGCCGGGGCTGCGCCGCGTTCTGCTGTCAGCCGAATTCGCCACCGCTTCCTGCCTTCCGTGCCGTTTTCACAACGGGGAGTCTGCGTAACGGTTCACTCGCGGCGCACCAGGAGGGCTGATATGCCGTCTCCATCGAACCCCGAGATCCGCGCATGGATGGAACCTGCCTCTCATCTGCCTGTTGGCATGACATTCGCAATATCGGGAGGGAGAAGCCACGATGAAGCTCTACATGGCTGGCGTGTCGGTGGCCACAGTCGCAATGGCGATGGCGGGTCCGACCGCGGCACAGCAGGATCAGGGCGCGCACCAGCAGCAGGGCGGCGAGCGCGATCCGGCAGAGATCACCTGCATGGACCTGTCGGTGATGGACACGGCCATGGTGCCGGGCGCCCTCTACTATATCGCCGGTCACCGCGCCGGCTCGGGAGAGACAGGCGGCGGCAGCGAGAGCGGCGGTCAGCAGGCCGATGACGGCTCCCCCGGCCAGCAGGCCGCTGGCGGTCCGGGGGGCGAGACGCAGATCGTGCGCATCCGCGGCTTCTTCGAGATCCCGATCGAGGAGACCATCATCGCCTGCGCCGAAACACCGGATACGCCGGTCGCCGAGGTGATCGAGGAGCAACGTGCCGGGGCTGACGGCAGTTCGGGCGGCGATACAGGCACCCCTGCCAACGGGTCGGACAACGGCGGTGGCGCAGCGGGCGGTGACGCGGCCAGCGGCGAGGACGCGGCCGCTGGCGGCACTGAGGATGACGGCACTGACGCCGGCGGTGCCAGTGGCGGCGGCGGTGCTGGCGAAGACGGCTCGAACAACTGACTGCCACACTCGGGGAGGAGCGGCCAGCCGCATGGGCGCGCCGCTCCGCTTCGGGGTATCCGCTCAATCCACCCGCATCCGCGCCAGATCTTCGCGGATCGCGTCGATGAAGCCGGCGCCGCGGTCCGGCGGCGGCCGTGTCGCAAAGCTGACCAGAACGAACAGCGCCACCGTCCCCGCGAAGGTGACGACCGGATCCGGGAAACCGGGCACGCTGAACCCGCTGAAATGGAGCGCGATGACGGCGACCGTGCCCCCGAGCACGCTTGCGAGCGCCCCTGCCGCGGTGCCCCGGCGCCAGAAGAACGCGCCGACGAAGGCCGGCACGATCACCAGCAATGCGGCTGAGGAGGCGACCGACAGCAGCGAGATCAGGTCGAGCTGCAGCGAGGCAAAGAGCGCCGCGGCCGTGATCACCAGCACGATCACGATCTTGCCGACCATGAGCTCGCGCCGGTCGCCGGTGCCGGGCGCAGCCTTCGGATAGACGTCGCGCCCGACCATCGAGGCGAGCGTCAGCGCAATCGAATCGACGGTGGTGATCGCGGCGGCGAGGATGCCGATCACCAGCGGCACCGCGACGATCGGCGGCACGCCCATCCCGGCGATGAGGCTCGGCGTGGCAAGATCCGGATTCTCCAGATCAGGCACCGCGACGAGCGCCGCGAACCCCCAGAGGATCGAGATCAGCGTGAACACGAGCCCGAAGGAGAGCGCGCCGATGATCATCGTCCGCATCGCGCCGAGGTCGTCGGTGGTGAAGAGGCGCTGCGAGACCTGCGGGTTCGAGATCGCGAAGAAGAACCACGGCAGGGTGAGGCCGACGA
>CAYMOD010000239.1:0-4016 GCA_964391945.1 uncultured Rhodobacterales bacterium
CCCGACAGGTGTGCGTAGTCGGCGATGCGGCGGAGATTGCACTTGAAGTGCCCGTGGTAGACCGGGTCGAAGCGCAGCAGGGTGGTGAACAGGCGCCAGTCGGCCTCGGTGATCCGCCCGCCCAGCAGGTAGCGCTGGCCGGCCAGGCGGTGGATTCCTCGGCCACCATGATCGCGCCGGGGACGCGGTGGCGGATGATGCCGTTGAGATGCTGGAGGAACTGGACCGCCTCGAGATTCTCCGCGCCGCCATGGATGTTCGGGATCCACTCGCCCTCGGCGCGCGAATAGTTGCGGTAGAGCATCGAGGCGACCGCATCCACCCTCAACCCGTCGACATGGTACCGCTCGAGCCATTCGAGCGCGGAGGCGACGAGAAAACCCGACACCTCCCGCCGGCCGAGATTGTAGATCAGCGTGTTCCAGTCCCTGTGGAATCCCTCCCGCGGATCGGCATGTTCATAGAGCGCGGTGCCGTCGAACTGGGCGAGGCCATGGCTGTCGGTCGGGAAATGCGCCGGCACCCAGTCGATGATCACGCCGATCCCGGCAGCATGGCAGCGATCGACGAAATGCGCGAAACCCTCCGCGCCGCCGTAACGCCCCGTCGGCGCGAACTGGCCGAGCGGCTGATAGCCCCAGGAGCCGCCGAACGGATGTTCGGCGATCGGCAGGAACTCGATATGGGTAAAGCCCATCTGCGCGATATAGGGCACCAGCCGCTCGGCAAGATCGTGCCAGGTCGCCCAGCGCCGCCCCTCCGGCGAGGCCATCCACGACCCGGCATGCACCTCGTAGATCGCGATCGGCGCTTCCGGTGTCTGCCGCTCCGCGCGGCGGGCGAGCCATTCGTCATCGGTCCAGATGAACGGCTCCGGGTCGCTCACGAGCGAGGCCGTCGCCGGCGCCGCCTCGCTCGCGCGGGCGACCGGATCAGCCTTCTGCGGCAGGACATTCCCGTGCGGGCCGATGAGTTCGTATTTGTAGCGCGTGCCGGGCGGCAGGCGCGGCACGAAGATCTCCCAGACGCCCGCCTCCTGCCGCAGCCGCATCGGGTGCCGCCGCCCGTCCCACGAGTTGAAATCCCCGACCACCGAGCAGCGCCAGGCATTCGGCGCCCAGACCGCGAACCGTACCCCGGAGACGCCGTCGATGGTCATCACATGCGCGCCCAAGGCCTCGCCGAGTTCGAGATGCCGCCCCTCCGCGATCAGGTGCAGGTCAAGCTCGCCGAGCAGGAAGCCGAAGGCATAGGGGTCTTCGGTCTCCTGCACCGCGTCCGGCCAGTGGATGCGCAGGAGATAGGGCGTATCGGCCGGGATGCGCCCGGCGAAGAGACCGCCCGGCCCGACGGGATCGAGTTCCGCGAGCACCGCGCCATCCCTCCGTGACACGACCTCCACCGCCCGTGCTCCGGGCTGGAAGGTCCGGACCAGCGTCCGGTCGCCGTCCCGGAAAGGGCCGAGCACCGCGAAGAGATCGCTGTGGCGCCCTTCGCGGATGGCATGCACCGCGCTCCGATCCAGCCCGACGGACTCGGCCGAGATTTCCGGTCTCATGTCTCGTCCTCTCGCAGTAGTCGCTGGGCGATGGCGGCGAGGCCCGCGATCGGCGTGCCGATCCAGCCCGGCCGGTTCGCCGCCTCGTAGCCGATTTCGTAGGCAGCCTTCTCGAGGAGGAAGAGATCGAGCAGCGCCGGTTCCGCCTCCGGGGAGATCCAGGGCCGCTCGGCGGCGCGGAGCACCGCGCGGTAGCCTTCGACGAAGGCATCCGACGCCTCGGCACGGAACCGTGTGAGCAGCATCTCGCGGCGGTGGTGAACCGGCTCGGTCTCGCCATCGCCGCGCGCCTCGAGGGCCATCGCCACCGCGTAGTCGAACGAGCGCAGCACGCCGGCGACGTCGCGCATCGGGCTCGTCTTCCGCCGGCGTTCATCGAGCGGCTTCGCGGGCTCTCCCTCGAAATCGATGACATAGACGTCGCCCTGCGCCACCAGCACCTGCCCGAGATGCAGATCACCATGGATACGCATGAGCAGCGACCCCGGCAGCGCACCGGCAAGCTCGGTCGCAAGGCCGAGGAGTTCCTCGCCGCGCTCCACAAGGCGCCGGGCCTCGTCGCCGTGGTCGCCGACGCGAAGGATGGCGAGCGCATCCCTGATCTGGTCTCGCACGCTTTCGGCCGTGCGCGCCGCCGCTTCCTCGTCCGCCGGAACCGGCCGGAAATTCTCGAGTTCGGTATCGCGCGCGAGGACCGCATGCAGTTCACCGACCCGCTGGCCGAGGCGGCCCGCGAAATTGTGGTAGGTCGCGAAGATCTCCGCTTCCTCGACTCCCTCCTCGCCGGTGATCGCCATGCTCTCGATCTCACGGACGAGATAGTCGAGCGTCCAGTGCCAGGTGTCGCCCTGGTTCTGAACGAAGCCGAACACCGTGGCGAGTACGGTCGGCGTGCCGTCGGCGGCGATCCGGCTCACCTCCCCGAGGAGCGGCGGCGTGTTGGCATAGCCCGCCTCGGTCAGGTAATCGGCCATCTCCACTTCGGGATGCACCCCCTCGCGCAGGCGGCGGATCAGCTTCACCACCGCCCTCTCGTCGACGACGATCGAACTGTTCGATTGCTCCGCCGAGAGCAGGCGCACACTGCTCTCCTCGCTCTCCGGCAGTTCCGCGAATCGTGAAGTCGCGCGGTAACGGATGATGCCGTCGGCGGCTTCGCGCTCCTCGCCCCGCCGGAGCGCCCCGATGATCGCCTCCGCCGCCTCCGGCAGTGCCGTTGCGTCAGTGAGATAGCCCACCCGCGCGCCCCGGCGCACCCGGGCAAGCGCAAGTTGAAAGGCGCGCGGCGGCGGAGTGTCGCTCTCCCAGGTGATGGCGAGGGGCAGGAGATAGCGGTCCTCACGCCCGCCCACCGCCACCGTGACGCCGGCGAGCAGCGCCAGCACCCGGCTCGCGAGCGGCGCCACCCATTCGAGCCGGATCGCGCCGATCCGCTCGTCCTTCGCCGCGAACCAGCGCCGCTTCAGCAGATAACCGGGCAGCACCTCCCTCTCGAGACGGCGGGCATTCGCGGCCTCGACCACCTCGCCAAGGCCGCGCCGTATCACCAGCGTCGTGTATTCCGGTATCTGTTCCGGCATCTCGGCATGCCAGGACGGCGCCGCACCCTCGGGCTCGAGGGTGAACCAGTAGAAGCCGTAGGGCGGCAGCGTCAGCAGATAGGGCAACTCGCCGATCGGCGGGAAGGCCTCGCCGCCCAGCATCTCGACCGGGACCGCGCCTTCGTATTCCCCGAGGTCGAGCTCGACCGCCTGGCTCGCCCGACTGAGGTTGGCGACGCAGAGAATCACCTCCTCGTCGAGCGTGCGGATATAGGCAAGGACCTTGCGGTTCCCGGGCCTGAGGAAGCTGAGGCTTCCTCGTCCGAACGCCCGGGTCGAGGCCCGCACCCCCAGCTTCCGCCGCGTCCAGTTCAGCAGCGAATGCGGATCGCGCGAGGCGGATTCGACATTGACCGCCCCGAATCCGTAGAGCGGATCCTGGATCACCGGCAGGATCAGCTGCTCGGGATCGGCCTTGGAGAAACCGCCGTTGCGGTCGGGCGACCATTGCATCGGCGTCCTCACCCCGTCGCGATCGCCGAGATAGATATTGTCGCCCATGC
Source organism: uncultured Rhodobacterales bacterium (assembly GCA_964391945.1). Taxonomy (GTDB): domain Bacteria; phylum Pseudomonadota; class Alphaproteobacteria; order Rhodobacterales; family Rhodobacteraceae; genus Amaricoccus. The sequence continues at coordinate 3,663 of CAYMOD010000239.1, forward strand.
CGATCTCGTCGCCATAATAGATCACCGGCGTGCCCGGCATCGACAGCAGGAGCGAATTCATCAGCTCGATCCGCCGCCGGTCCCGCTGCATGAGCGGCGCGAGCCGGCGGCGGATGCCGAGGTTGATCCGCGCCCGCCGGTCGGCGGCATAGAAATCCCAGAGGTAATCCCGCTCGCTGTCGGTCACCATCTCGAGGGTGAGCTCGTCATGGTTCCGGAGGAAGATCGCCCACTGGCAGTTCTCCGGGATCTCCGGCGTCTGCCGCATGATGTCGGTGATCGGGAAACGGTCCTCCTTGGCGATCGCCATGTACATCCGCGGCATCAGCGGGAAGTGGAACGCCATGTGGCATT
>CAYMOD010000240.1:0-4006 GCA_964391945.1 uncultured Rhodobacterales bacterium
GCGAGGATGCGCAGCTCGATCTGGCTGTAGTCGAGGCTGACGAGGGTATGCCCCGGTTCCGCCACGAACGCCTCGCGGATGCGCCGCCCCTCCTCGGTGCGGACGGGGATGTTCTGCAGGTTCGGATCGTTCGACGACAGCCGCCCGGTCGCCGCGCCCGAGATCATGTAACGGGTATGGACCCGCCCGGTCTCGGGGTTGATCGCCTCCTGCAGCGTGTCGGTATAGGTCGATTTGAGCTTGGAGACGAGCCGCCAGTCGAGGACCCGCGCCGGCAGTTCGTGCCCCTGGGCGGCGAGTTCCTCGAGCACATCGGCGCCGGTACCATAGGCACCACTCCTCGTCCGCTTGCCGGTGCCGAGGGCGAGCGAATCGAAGAGCACCTCGCCGAGCTGTTTTGGCGAGCCGATGTTGAAGGGCCCGCCGGCAAGGCGGTGGATCTCGGCCTCGAGCCCGGCCATCTTCTGCCCGAACTCGCCCGAGAGCCGCGAGAGCGCGGCGCGGTCCACACGGATGCCGTGGCGCTCCATCTCGGCGAGCACCGGCACCAGCGGGCGCTCGGTGGTTTCGTAGACCCGCGTCACCCGTGCGATCGGCAGTTTCGGCTTCAGCGCGTGCCAGAGCCGCCAGGTCACTTCCGCATCCTCGGCAGCCCAGGGCCCCGCTTCCTCGACCGGCAGCGATTCGAACCGCCGTGCCGCCTTGCCGCTGCCGAGGAGCGGTTTCAGCGGCGCCGGCACATGGCCGAGATAGGTCTCGCTCAGGGTCTCGCGCGTATGGCCGTGGAGGCCCGCGTGCTGCGCGTAGGAGATCAGCATGGTGTCGTCGATCGGCGCGACGCGGATGCCGAGCCGGGCGAGGACCTTGACCACCGGTTTCGCGTCATGGGCGATCTTCATCAGGCTCGGGTCCTCGAGCACCGGTTTCAGCGCCGCGATCCATTCCGCCTCCGGCATCTGGCCGGGCACGATCCCATCGCCGCCGAGAAGGTCGGGCTCCCCCTGGCGATGCGAAAGCGGCACATAGGCGGCCTGACCCGGCCCGGTGGCAAGGGCGAGGCCGATCACCTCCGCCCGCTGGTCGTCGATCCCCTCGCTCCCCAGGCTCAGCGCCACTGCGCCACGGTCGCGGATCCGCTCGATCCAGGGCAGGAGCGCCGCCGGATCGGCGACGGTCACGTAGACGGCGCGATCGACCGGTGGCAGGTCCGGCGCGCGGCTGCGTTCTGTGGTTTCCGGCACGGCCTGCGCGGCGGAAGCGACCGCGGGCGGCTCGATCCCGTGTTTCGCCGCCACCCTTCCGGCGAGGCCGCGGAATTCCATCTCCGCGAGGAAGGCGAGCAGTTTCTTGGCATCGGGCTCGCGCAGTTCGAGCGCCTCGAGCGGTTCGGGAAGCGGCACGTCGCGCCGCAGCGTCACCAGCGTGCGCGAGAGGCGGATCTGGTCGGCCTTCTCGATCAGCGTCTGGCGGCGTTTCGGCTGCCGGATCTCGGGCGCGCGGGCGAGCAGGGTGTCGAGATCGCCGTATTCGGTGATGAGGAGGGCCGCAGTCTTGATGCCGATCCCCGGCGCGCCCGGCACGTTGTCGACCGAATCGCCGGCAAGCGCCTGCACGTCGATGACCCGGTCGGGGCCGACGCCGAAACGCTCCTCCACCTCCTCCGGGCCGATCCGGCGGTTCTTGAGCGTGTCGATCATCTCGACGCCGCCGCCGACGACCTGCATCAGGTCCTTGTCGGCGGAGATGATCGTCACCCGCCCGCCGCGTTCCCGCGCGACCTCGGCATAGCTCGCGATGATGTCGTCGGCCTCGAAACCTTCGAGTTCGATACAGGGAAGGCAGAAGGCGCGCACCGCGTCGCGGATCAGCGGGAACTGCGGGACGAGATCCTCGGGCGCCGGCGGGCGCTGTGCCTTGTAGCCGTCGAAGATCTCGTTGCGGAAGGTGTGTTCGGACTTGTCGAAGACCACGGCGACATGGGTGGGCGCGTCCGCTCCCGTCGCCTCCTCGACCATCTTCCAGATCATGTTGCAGAAACCGTGCACCGCGCCGGTCGGCAATCCGTCCGACTTGCGGGTGAGCGGCGGCAGCGCGTGATAGGCGCGGAAGATGAAGCCCGATCCGTCGATCAGGTGGAGGTGGCTTCCCGGTCCGAAGGCGGTCTCGGCCGCCGGTTCCGCCACGCGCGCCTCGCTCATCGTCAGTGGTCCGCGCCGGCGCCGGCCTTCAGGATGAACCGCTTGTCGCAGTAGCCGCAGTCGATGAAACCCTTCTTCGGGTTGATGGTGAGCCAGACCCGCGGATGGCCGAGCGCGCCGACGCCGCCATCGCAGGCGACGCGCAGGCTGGTCACTTCCTCCGCTTCGGGGGCGGGCGTGCCTTCAGGGCTCTGGCTGGACTGGTACATGCGGACCTCGCGGGTTGGGGCCGGCCACCCGTGGGATGCGGACGGCGTTTGCCCTTTCTTATCCTGCATGCTAGCTCCGCCGCAACTCCACCGGCCCCTGAGGAGCGGCGCGATGACCGGCCATGCCATCGAGATCCGCGGCCTGCGCAAGGTTTATCCGGCGCAGGGGGCCGCGCCGCCCAAGGTCGCGCTCGAAGGGCTCGATCTCACCATTCCCGAAGGCTCGATCTTCGGGCTCCTCGGGCCGAACGGTGCCGGCAAGTCGACGACGATCAACATCATGGCCGGGCTCACGGTGAAGACCGCCGGCACCGTGCGGATCTGGGGGTTCGATCAGGACGAGAGCCCGCGCCAGTCGCGCGCGGCGATCGGCGTCGTCCCCCAGGAGATCAACCTCGACGCGTTCTTCACGCCGCGCGCCTCGCTCGAGGTGCAGGCGGGGCTCTATGGCGTGCCGAAACGCCACCGCCGCACCGACGAGATCCTCGCTCGCGTCGGCCTCGCCGACAAGGCGAATGCCTATGCAAGGCAGCTCTCGGGCGGCATGAGGCGTCGCCTGCTGATCGCCAAGGCTCTCGTCCACAACCCGCCCGTCCTCGTCCTCGACGAGCCGACGGCCGGCGTCGACATCGAGTTGAGGCGGATGCTCTGGGCCTATGTGCGCGAACTGAACGCCGCGGGTACGACCATCATCCTCACCACCCATTACCTCGAGGAGGCGGAGGCGATGTGCGACCGCATCGGCATCATCGCCGAGGGCAGGCTGATCGCCGACGAGGCCACGCCCGATCTGATCGCACGGATGGACCGCAAGGCGCTGGTGATCACGCCCGCCGAGCCGGTGACGCGCGTTCCCCCTGCCCCCGAGGGGGTGGAGGTGACGCTGCGCCCGGACGGACGGCTCGCGTTTTCCTACCACCGCACCCGCATGCCGGCGGGCATGGTCCTCGATGCGGTACGCGCGTCCGGCATCGCGATCCGCGACGTGGCGACCGAGGAGCCGCATCTCGAAGACGTGTTCGTGGAGATGACGCGGTCACGCCCCGCCGCCTGAGGCAGGCTGCCCGTTCAGGTGCCGCTACGGCGCGCCAAGGGTCGCGGCGGCCGAGGGCGATCGACTTGATGATGGCGAAACCAGGACGCCCGGGACGAGGCCGCGCACCGCAAGCGGGCGGCGGGTGGTCCGGGCCTTCCCGCAGTGGATCGGGAGATCGACGACCGGCCCGCTGCCATCGCCGACCCGCTGCCATCGCCGATCGACTCGATCACGTCTTCGAGGATGTTGAGGGCGCTCAAGCCCACCGGGCCCTCGGTGGCGAGGATCACGTCGTGGAGAGCGAGCGTTGCCGCCATGGCGAGGAGCCGGTGGAGAGGGCGAAACTGGCGGGGCGAATGGTGGCTGGCTGAACGGGGCGGTCAGGGTGCGGCGCCGGCCTTGGCAAGGCTCGCCGCCGGCAGGAATGAGTTGAGGCCAGGAGAGCCCGCATTCGAGGATCCTCCTGATCCATCACGCAAGGCGCGGGCGGACTCCGCCCGATCCGTCCGCATGCCGGGAACCGGCAGGGGGTACGATCGAGCCCACCGGACCACGTCCGGCCG
>CAYMOD010000241.1:0-3964 GCA_964391945.1 uncultured Rhodobacterales bacterium
GGCGCGGAATCGACGTAACAGCCAAAGGCAGACATTGGGCCTTCCCTGCGGAAACTCTCGACAAGATGGACGAGGAAGGGCGCATTCATTGGCCGAAGAAGGCTGGCGGGGTTCCGCAGCGGAAGCGTTACATCGACGAGCTTCCTGGCATGCCTGCTCAAGATATCATCGACGATATCAAGCCAGTTCACAACATTGGTGAGGAACGCCTCGGCTATCCCACCCAGAAACCCGTCGCCCTGCTCGAACGCATCGTCGCCGCCTCGTCCAACCCCGGCGACCTCGTGCTCGACCCGTTCTGCGGCTGCGGCACCACCGTCCACGCCGCCGAGAAGCTCGGGCGCAACTGGATCGGTATCGACGTCACCCATCTCGCCATCGGCCTGATCGAGAAACGCCTGCGCGACGCCTTCCCGGCCGTCCGCTTCCATACCCACGGCGTGCCCGAGGACATCGACGGCGCCCGCGACCTCGCCCGGCGCGGCAAGTACCACGAGTTCGAGAAATGGGCGCTCAGCCTGATCGCCGCCCAGCCCGGCAACCTGTCGAAAAAGGGCGCCGACCGCGGCATCGACGGCAACATCTATTTCGGCAAGACCTCGCGCGCCATCATCTCGATCAAGGCGGGCGGCAATGTCGGCGTCGCGATGATCCGCGACCTGCGCGGGGTGATCGAACGCGAGAAGGCCGAGATCGGCATCTTCCTCACCCTGACCCCGCCCACCGCGCCGATGACCCGCGAGGCCGCCGCCGCCGGCCAGCACGAGGAGCCGGGCTTCACCCCGGTCCCCCGCATCCAGATCGTCACCATCGAGGAGGCGCTGCGCTTGCGCGATCGCGCCGTCCGCCTCCCCGCCCGGCGCGACGACGCCTTCAAACGCGCCGCCCGCGAGGAAAAGAAGGGCCGGCAGGGCAGCCTCGGTCTCTGACCCGCCCGTCCCGGCCCTGCCCGTCTCGCCGGGTGGGCGCCGCGCTCGTCGGGCAGGCCGCCGCCCGGAGGGCGCCGGCCGCCGCCGGTGCGGGATCTGGCGTGGGCGTTAACCCTTGGGTAGGCTTTAACCACGGTTTGGAATCAATGGCCTAAGGGGGTTTTCACGCGTGGGCGGCTTTTGCCCACACCTCAGACCGGCTCCAGATCCCCCTCCTCCCGCCGGGCATGGAAGGCGGCAGTGAAGGCGGCAAGCCCGCCCTCGGCGATCGCTTCCCTCAGCCCCGCCATCAGGTCCTGATAATACTGGAGGTTGTGCCAGGTCAGCAGCATCGCGCCGATGATCTCGCCCGCGCGGTGGACGTGGTGGAGATAGGCGCGGGAGAACCGCGTGCAGGCCGGGCAGGCGCAGCCGGGGTCGAGCGGGCGCGGGTCCTCGGCGTGGCGGGCGTTCTTGATCGCGATCGCCCCCATCCGGGTGAAGGCCTGGCCGGTCCGCCCCGACCGCGTCGGCAGCACGCAGTCGAACATGTCGATGCCGCGTGTCACCGCGCCGACGATGTCGTCGGGCTTGCCCACCCCCATCAGATAGCGCGGCCGGTCCTCGGGAAGCTGGCCGGCTGCGTAGTCGAGGACGCCGAACATTGCCTCCTGCCCCTCGCCGACCGCGAGCCCGCCGATCGCATAGCCCTCGAACCCGATCTCCCGCAGCGCCGCCGCGCTCTCCGCGCGCAGGTCCTCGTGGACCGAGCCCTGCTGGATGCCGAAGAGCGCATGCCCGGGCCGCTCCCCGAATGCCACGCGCGAGCGCGAAGCCCAGCGCATCGAGCGCCGCATCGAAGCCGCGGCCTCGTCGCGGGTGGCCGGGAACGGCGTGCATTCGTCGAAGGCCATGACGATGTCCGCGCCGAGCAACTGCTGGATCTGCATCGACCGCTCGGGCGTGAGATGATGCCGCGCCCCGTCGAGATGCGAGCGGAAGGTCACCCCCTCCTCGGTGAGCTTCCTCAGGTCAGTGAGGCTCATCACCTGGAAGCCGCCCGAGTCGGTGAGGATCGGCCGCTCCCAGCCGATGAAGCCGTGCAGCCCGCCGAGGCGCGCCACCCGTTCGGCGCCGGGGCGGAGCATCAGGTGATAGGTGTTGCCGAGGATGATGTCCGCCCCCGTCGTGCGGACGTTCTCCGGCATCATCGCCTTCACCGTCCCCGCGGTTCCCACCGGCATGAACGCGGGCGTGCGGATCTCGCCGCGCTTCGTGGCGATGACGCCGGTGCGCGCCCTTCCGTCGCGGGCGGAAATATCGAAACGGAATGGCTGGCTCATGAATACCTCGGCTTGCATCGCGGCCCCCCACGTATATCTTTCCGCAGTAATGCTGAAGGAGGTCGCGATGACCGCAGAGCACGAAGCGCCGCTCGAAGGCGAGCCGCTGATCAGACCCTCGACCCTCGACCACCCCCTCTACGATCCCGCCGTCGAGGCCTGCCGGTCGGTCTACGACCCGGAGATTCCGGTCAACATCTACGACCTCGGCCTCATCTACACGATCGAGATCTCGCCGGAGAGCGACGTGCATGTCATCATGACACTGACCGCGCCGGGCTGTCCGGTCGCAGGCGAGATGCCGGGATGGGTCGCCGATGCGATCCTTGCGGTCCCGGGTGTGCGCAACGTCGATGTCGATCTCGTCTGGGAGCCGCAATGGGGCATGGACATGATGTCCGATGAGGCGCGGCTCGAACTCGGCTTCATGTGAGACGGTGCGGGCCGTGCCCTTGCCGCGCCACGACACGGCTACTAGATCATGAGGGTAACAGCAGGATCTCGCGATGTTTTCGATTCCCGGTACGCCGCCAGTCAGGATTACTCCCGCCGCTGAATCCCAGATCCGTCGCCTGATGGAACGCGGCGCCAAGCAGGGCTTGCGCATCGGCCTCAAGAAGGGCGGCTGCGCCGGCATGGAATACACGATGGAATATGTCGATTCCGTCGATCCTCACGACGCCATGGTCGAGCAGAACGGTGCCCGCGTCATGATTGCGCCGACCGCGCAGATGTTCCTGTTCGGCACCGAGATCGACTACGAGACCGGCCTGATCGAATCGGGTTTCAGGTTCCGCAACCCCAACGTTGTCGACGCTTGCGGCTGCGGTGAATCGATCAAGTTCGCCGAGCGCTGATCCGCTCCTTTGCCTGCAAGGCTTCCGGCCCGTCCCTCGCTCTGCTATTCACGCTACCGTCAACAGAGGAGGCGGGAAATGCGGCGCAGGCTCGTGGCGGGAAACTGGAAGATGAACGGCTCGAGGGCCACAGCCACGGTGGTTGACGAGATCGCTGCGCTTGACGCCGACTGCGACGTCCTGATCTGCCCGCCCTTCACCCTGATCGCCGGCCTTGCCGGCCGTGGTGTTCCCGTCGGTGGCCAGGACTGCCATCCGGAAGCGAAGGGCGCCCATACCGGCGATATCGCCGCCGAGATGCTGCGCGAAGCCGGAGCGGTCGCGGTGATCCTCGGTCATTCCGAGCGGCGCACTGATCACGGCGAGACCGACGCGCTGGTCGCGGCCAAGACACTGGCCGCCTGGCGCGCCGGTCTCCTTGCCATCGTCTGCGTCGGCGAGACCGAGGCCGAACGCGACACCGGCCGCACCCTCGAGGTGATCGGCAACCAGCTGGCGGGCTCGATCCCGGATGGCGCTACGCCCGCCCGCCTCGTCGTCGCCTACGAACCGGTCTGGGCGATCGGCACCGGCCGCACGCCCACGCCCGCCCAGATCGTCGAGGTGCATGGTTTCATCCGCAAGACCCTTGCCGAGCGTTTCGGCACGGACGCCGCAGACGGCATCCGCCTCCTCTACGGCGGATCGGTAAAGCCGGCAAACGCGGCCGAGATCTTCACGCTTGCCGATGTCGACGGGGCACTGGTCGGCGGCGCATCGCTTACAGCAGGCGATTTCGGCCCGATCGTCACGGCGGGTAACTAGAGCGATTTCGAAGCAGGTGGCTCCACTGCTGACCTGCAATCGCGATCAATCA
>CAYMOD010000242.1:0-3953 GCA_964391945.1 uncultured Rhodobacterales bacterium
GCGTAGTTCTGGAAGACGAAGGCGGTGCGGCGCCGGAGCGCGAGGATCTCGCGCCCGCTTGCCCGCGCCGCATCCACGCTGCAGTCGCCGATGGTGATGCGCCCCTCGTCTGCACGGTCGAGGAAGTTGAGGCAGCGCAGGAGGGTCGACTTGCCGGTGCCGGAAGGGCCGATCACGACGATGCGCTCGCCGGTCTCGATCCGAAGGGCGATCCCGTCGAGGACGACCGCGCCCCGGAACCGCTTCACCAGTCCCTCGACGGCGATCATCGCGCATAGGCCCGGTTCATGCCCGATTCGAGCCGGCGCTGCAGGACCGAGAGGACCTCGACGATGATCCAGTAGAGGATGGCGACGACCAGGAAGGCCTCGAAATAGAGGAAGCTCCCCGCCGCCTCCTTCTGGGCCGCGCCCATCATCTCGGTCACGCCCAGGGTGAAGGCGAGCGAGGTGCTCTTGATCATGTCGATGAAGTAGTTGAGCAGCGTCGGCGCCGCGATCCGCCCCGCCTGCGGCAGCACGATCCGGCGCATCATCTGGGTCTGCGTCATCCCGACCGATTGCGCCGCCTCCCATTGCGAGCGGTCAACGCCGAGGATGGCGCCCCGGATGCTCTCGGCCATGTAGGCGGCGAAATGCAGCGTCAGCCCCATGATCGCCGCCGTCACGCCGTCGATCGCGGCCATGAACGCGAAGACCTGCGGCAGGCCGTAGTAGAACAGGAACAGTTGCACGAGGAGCGGCGTGCCGCGGAAGAAGCTGATGAAGATTGCGACGAACCGGTCGAGCCCCGGCACCTTCAGGACGCGGATGACAGCGAGGAGGAAGGCGAGCACCAGCGCGATCGCCATCGCCGCGAGCGCCATCCCGAGCGTCAGCGGCACGTAGCGGAGGATGACGGGTACCAGACCCAGCATGTATTCGAGATCCAGCGCCCGCATGGCGTCACTCCGTGGTGATGTCGATGCCGAACCACTTCTCGGAGATCGCGGCGAGGGTGCCGTTCTCCTTCAGCGTGGTGATCGCCGCGTCGACGCGATCGCGCAGCGCCTCGCCTTCCGCGTCGCGGCGGAAGGGCAGCGCGTTGCGGATCTCGGAGAAGGGCTCGCCCGCGAGCGCGAGCGGCAGCGGCGATTCCCGGATGAGTTGCGCCGAGGAGACCCGGTCCTGGACGAAGGCGTCGATCCGGCCGAGCGCGAGGTCCTGCTCGACATTGCCCTCGTAGGTGCGGATGTCGATCTCGCCCGCGAAGGGCAGCGCGCGCAGGAGTTCCTCGTAATTGGTGCCGAGATCGACGCCGACGGTCTTGCCACGGAGGTCCTCGATGCCGGAAATCTCGTCGTTGCCCTCGCGGACCACGACCTGCGCCCCGTCGATCACATAGGGCTGGGAGAACAGGAACGCCGCCTCGCGCTCGGGGGTGATGGTGATCTGGTTGGCGATCGTGTCGATCCGGCCCGATTGCAGCGCGCCGATCAGGCCGGAAAAGCCCATGGTCGCAAACACGACCTCGTCGCCGGTCTCCGCGGCCACCGCCTGCATGAAATCGACCTCGAACCCCTGCAACACGTCCTGCTGGACGAAGGTGAAGGGAAAGTAGCCGCCCGACATCCCGACGCGGATGGTCTCGGCCGCGGCACTGCTGCCGGCAAGCGCGAGGACGAGGGCGGAAGCGAGGGCTCGGCGCATGGGAAACCTCCTTTTCGGGTCGTCGGTCGCGGGGACAGTCTGCGCCGGGACGGGCGCGGGGGGAACCGGCAAAAGCGGGAGCGGAAAGCCCCGGTTTTGGATGCCGCCCGCCCGGACGGGAAGGGTATTTCCGCGCGGCATCCGAAAAGCGCCCACGGGTGAAAACTCCCTTAAGTGATTGATTTTGAACCGCGGGTAAAACCTACCTGATCGTTAACGCACCCGTGGGCCTCACGTCCGCCACGCGGATCGAACGCGGCTCGATGCCGCCATTCCGGCCGGCAGCATCTTTCTCCCGGCGCCGGCGTTGCATTGAGGGGTCGCGTTTTCGAACCGCGAAACTGGTACCCACTTTCGCTGAAAACGCTCTAGGATCGGGAGAAGCGAGGCCGAAATCTCTGGAACGGGTGGATCCACCACACCATGAACGACGATCCCTATACAGCCCTCGGCGTGGAGAGGACGGCCACGCAGGAGGAGATCAAGACCGCCTACAAGCGCATCGCCCGCGAGGCGCATCCCGATCTCAACCCCGGCGACCCGAAGGCAGCGGACCGGTTCAAGGCGGCGGCAGCGGCCTGGGACCTCCTCAGGGACCCCGAGCAGCGCGCGCGTTTCGACCGGGGCGAGATCGATGCCACCGGGCAGGAACGCCCGGAGCGACACTTCTACCGCGAATACGCGGAAGCGCCCGGCGCCGCCTATTCGACCTCGCGCGGATACGAGGATTTCAGCGACCTCTCCGACGTGTTCGACGACCTCTTCAGCGGCCGGCGGGGCCAGCGCGGCAGCATCCGGATGCGCGGTCCCGACCGGCATTACACGATGGGCATCGGCTTCCTCGAGGCGGCGAAGGGTGCGACGCGGCGGCTGACCCTCCCCGAGGGCGGCACGCTCGACGTGAAGATCCCCGAAGGTTTGGCAGACGGCCAGACGATCAGGCTGCGCGGCAAGGGCGGCGCCGGCATCGGCGGCGGGGAACCCGGCGACGCGCTGATCACCGTGACGGTCGAGCCGCATCCGGTCTTCCGCCGCGAAGGGAACGACATAATCGTCGATCTCGCCATCTCCTTCGACGAGGCGGTGCTCGGGGGCAAGGTCGAGACGCCGACCATCGACGGGCCGGTGTCGCTCACCATCCCGAAGGGCGCGAGCAGCGGCCGGGTGCTGCGCCTGCGCGGCCGCGGCATCCGAGGTGGCGACCAGCGGGTGAGCCTCAGGATCGTCGCCCCGCCCGAGATCGATGCCGAACTCGAGGAATTCTTCCGCCGCTGGCGCGAAACCCACAGTTATGACCCGCGCAAGGGAGCGAGATCATGACCACGTATTTCACCGAGGAGGAGGTGATCGCCCGTGTCGAGGGCCTGACCGTGGCCCGGCTGCGCAGCTTCACCGCCACCCGCTCCGTTGAACCCTTGTCGAGGGATGGTCGCACGATCTTCGCGGAGCCCGACGTCGCGCGGCTGCGGCTCCTCTGCGAGGTCTCGGCCGATTTCGACCTTGACGAGGAGGCGGCCGCCCTCGTGCTGTCGCTCGTCGATCAGATCCACGGGCTGCGCCGGGCGCTGCGCAGCCTCGCCGGCGCCGTCGCCGATGAGCCCGAGGACGTGCGCGCGCGCATCCGCGCCCGCGCCGCGAGCCGGGAGATCTAGGGCAATTTCGAAACAGGCGGACCCGTCTGCCGCCTCGGAAATCGTGACCCGTCAGCAAGATGGGGCGCCCGGTCCGATACAGTCGGATCGGAAAGCGCCCTAGGGCCAGGACCCATAGACCGCGCGAAAGACCCGGATGGCGTTTCGAGCCCGGAGCGGATCCTTGTCAGCCGGTCGATGCGGCGGTGAAAACCGCTGACTGAGCGTCGAAAGCGCGCTTGTAGGCGGGCCGCGCTTCGCCGCGGCCGACATAGGCAGAGAGGTTCGGATATTCTTCCAATATCCCCGATCCCTCCAACCTGCGCAGCACCAGCACCATCAGCAGGTCCCCGGCGCTGAACTCGCCGTCGAGCCAGCCGGCCTCGCCAAGCCAATTGGAAAGTCTGTCCAGCCGGGCGCGGACGCGATCCTCGAGAACAGGCAGGCGTTCCTCGTACCAGGTCTTGTCGCGCTCCAGATACGGGGCCAATTCGCGCTCGACGATCGGCGGCTCCACCGTATTGAGCGCAGCGAACATCCAGCCGATCGCGCGCGCCCGGGCATTCGCATCGTCTGGCAGCAGGCCCGCATGATGCTCCGCGATATGGAACACGATCGCCCCCGACTCGAACAG